>NZ_JAVRHI010000241.1:0-12901 GCF_034105845.1 Streptomyces sp. CRN 30
TCGGCGGGCTGCCCGGCGGCGGCGCGGGGCGGCCCGTACGCGCCGTCGAGCTCCGCGCGGCGGGCGGAGCGCCGGCGGGTCTCGCAGAGCAGGCAGAGGTCGGGGGCGTCCTTGTCGACCGGGCCGTTCGGGTGCTCGGCGCAGCGTGTGGTGGGGGCCGCGGCGGTGACCGACTCCTCCAGCAGGTCCAGGGCGCGCCTCAGGTCGTCCTTGTACTCGTGCAGCCTGGCGTCCGGGGTGTCGGTGGTCAGCTCCTCGCCGTGCTCGCCGAGCAGGCGCAGGGCGCGGCCGAGGGCGGTGAGCTGTGCGTGGTTCACGGCGTGCGGGTCCCTTTCCCT
Source organism: Streptomyces sp. CRN 30 (assembly GCF_034105845.1). Lineage (NCBI taxonomy): Bacteria > Bacillati > Actinomycetota > Actinomycetes > Kitasatosporales > Streptomycetaceae > Streptomyces > Streptomyces sp. CRN 30. The sequence continues at coordinate 339 of NZ_JAVRHI010000241.1, forward strand.
TGCGTCTTCCTGCGTCCACGGTCGCACACGCGGGTGGCGATCACGGGGTCGTGGCCGGTCGCCCCTTCCGTACCGGGCCGTGCGCGGTACGGCCCGGTAGGGAACTCAGCCGCCCGCCGCCGCCCGCAGCGCCGCCCGCAGGTGGCCGTCGCTCTGTGTCAGCAGCAGGCCCGCCGTGGGTCCGTCCACCTCGCCGAGGATCATCAGGATGGCGTTCTTCACCTCGCCGTCCGTCACGGCCAGCGCGTCCTCGATCTCCTTGTCGTCGGCGCCGGTCGCCAGCGCCACGATGCGGCGGGAGCGGGCCCGCAGCTTCTCGTTGGAGGCGCGTACGTCGACCATCAGGTTCCCGTAGGTCTTGCCCAGGCGGATCATCGTGATCGTCGACAGCATGTTGAGGACCAGCTTCTGGGCCGTGCCCGCCTTCAGCCGGGTGGAGCCGGTGAGCAGTTCGGGGCCCACGACCACCTCGATGCCGTGGTCGGCGGCGGCCGCGAGCGCGCTGTCCGCGTTGCAGGCGAGGCCCACGGTCAGCGCACCCCGCGCGCGGGCGTGCTCCACCGCGCCGACGGCGTACGGGGTGCGCCCCGAGGCCGAGACGCCGACCACCGTGTCGTCGGCGGTCAGGCCGAGCGCGTCGAGGGCGCCGGCCGCCAGCTCCCTGGAGTCCTCCGCGCCCTCCACGGAGGTGACCACGGCGTCCCGGCCGCCCGCGATCAGGCCCACGACCTGCTCCGGGTCCGTGTTGAAGGTCGGCGGGCACTCGGACGCGTCCAGGACGCCGAGCCGGCCCGCGGTGCCCGCGCCCGCGTAGATCAGCCGGCCGCCCCGGGACATGCGGGCGGCGACGGCGTCGATCGCCGCGGCGATCCGCGGCAGCTGCGTGGCCACGGCGGCCGGGACGAGGGCGTCCTCGCCGTTCATGATCTTCGCGATCTCCAGCGTGGGCAGCCGGTCGATCTCGGACAGTTCGGGCCGGAAGGCCTCGGTGGTCATGGTCTCCAGCTGGGCCTCGAGGGCTCGGTGGTGGGCGCTCGGCCGGGCGGGACCGGCGGGGTCCGGGGCGTCGGTGGCGTCGGCGCTCGATGTCATGTGCGGGGGCTCTCTCCGGTGCGGGGTTGTGTCCGTGCGTGCGGTGCGAGTCTTCCGGGTGAGGGCCGGTGGACGGGTGAGGATGACGTGAGATTCCCGGAACGGGCGCCGGGACGGCCGCGGAGTGCTATCGGGGAGCGTGCCGGTGCCGGTGGGCCAGGGCCTCGTACGAGGCCGACAGGGCCGGCGCGGCCGTCTCGTACGTCCGCTGCGCCACCCCCACGAACAGGCAGTCCACGACGAGGAGCTGGCTGGTCCGCGACGACATGGCCGCGGGGCGCAGCTCGCTCTCGCGGGCCGTTGAGGTGGTCAGGACGTGGTCGGCGTACTGGGCCACGGGGCCGTCCGGGCGGCCGGTGACCGCGATCGTCGTCGCCCCGTGGTCGAACGCGACCCGCAGCGGTTCGATGACGTCCCCCGTGGAGCCGGAGTGCGTGATCGCGACCGCCACGTCCTTGGCGCGCAGCTGCACGGCGTTGGTCACCGCGAGGTGCGGATCGCTGTGCGCGTGCGCCACGAGCCCTATGCGCAGCAGTTTCTGCGCGAGGTCCTGGGCGACCAGTCCGGAGGCCCCGACGCCGTACACGTCGACGCGCCGGGCCGCCGCCAGCGAGGTGACCGCCGCGCCGAGCTGCACGGTGTCGAGCCCGGCCGCGGTGTCGGCGAGGGTCTGCTGCTCGTCGTGGGCGAGTTTCGCCACCACGTCGGCGATCGGGTCGTCGACCGCTATGTCGGCGGTGACGGCGGGCGCCCGGCCCGACTGCTGGTGGGCGGCGAGCCCGGCGAGCGCGAGGCGCAGGTCCCGGTAGCCGGGGTAGCCGAGGAGCCGGGCCGTGCGCACCACCGTCGCCTCGCTGGTGCCGGTGAGCTCGGCGAGGCCGGTGACCGTGAGGGCGGCGCAGCCCGCCGGGTCCGCGGCGACGGCCTCGGCGACCCGCTGCATGGATCTGGTCATCGAGGGCGCCATGGTGCGTACCTTGGCCGCGAGGGCCGCGGGCGCGGGCGGCGCCCCCTGGGCGAAAACTTCCTTCACCTTGTCGCTCACACTGTGGAAGCTATTTTCGGTTCCGATGCGCGGTCAAGAGTGCGCACAATGGAGGCATGGACACCATCAGCCCCCTGGAGCAGGCGCTGCACGCGGCTCGCGCCCTGGTGCTCGCCGATCTCGTGGCGGGCGAGGTCGCCGAGGCGGACGTGGTCTCGCTCGTCGAGGAGTCGATAGCCCAGCGCCGCTGGTGGGTCGAGCAGTGGCCGGAGGGGGTGGACTACGTGGCCGGGCTCGTCGCCCAGGACGTCCAGGACGCCCTGCTGGAGCGGTACGGGCGGTGGCCCCTCTGTCCGGCCTGCGGCACCGAGGACCTGCACGCCCTCGAGGTCGAGCCGGAGCTGGGCGCCGACCCGCACTGGGTCTGCCACAGGGCGGGCGTGAAGGTCGCGGCGGTGGGGTCCCTGGCGTCGGCGACGGGCGGGGCGCCCACTTCGTGACCGTCTACATCGATCCGCCCACCTGGCCCGGGCACGGCCGGATGTGGTCGCACCTCGTCAGTGACGTCTCGTTCGACGAACTGCACGCCTTCGCCCGCCGGCTGGGGGTCCCCGAACGCGGCTTCGAGCGCGACCACTACGACCTGCCCGCCTACCGGTACGCGGACGCGGTGCGCGCGGGCGCCGTGGAGGTGGGCTCCAAGGAACTGCTGCGCAGGCTCACGGGAGCGGGCCTGCGCCGACCGAAGCATCCGCGGGGCGCGGTGAACTAGGGCCTGTCGCGAGAGTCCCGTCGTCCGCCCGAAGGGCCCCGGCTCCGCTCCGCGCTCACGCGCCGGGCAGCCGCAGTTCGTACGCGAACTGCTCGCCGTCGTCGCTGACCTGCCGGAACCCGGCCCGTCCGACCACTGCCTGGCTGGGCGTGTTGGACTTGTCGACGACCGCCCACAGCCGCCGCACGTCCCCGTGGGTACGGGCCCGTTCCGCCGCCCAGTCCACCAGCGCGCGCACCGCCTCGGTCGCGTAGCCCTGGCCGCGGGCCGCCTCGACGAGGTCGTAGCCGATCTCCACGCGGCCGTTCTCGTCGGGCGCGGAGTGGTAGCCCAGGGCGCCGAGCGCGCGGCCGTCCTCGGTGCGGACCAGGGCGAACGTGCCCCACTCCGGGCGCAGCGCCCCGGCCTGGTACGCGGTGAAGACCAGGCCCGCGCCGATCCGCGTGCCCTCGGCCGGCCCGCCCTCGATCCACGTCAGGCCGCCCGTGCCGCCGGCGGCCAGTTCGGCGGCGGCCGCGGGCGTGACGGCGTGCAGGGCGAGCCGCTCGGCGGGGATGACCAGGGGGTTGTACCAGCGCCACTCGGTGACGGGGGCGCGGCCGGGCAGGTCGCCGCGGCCGGTGGCCCACAGCAGGGTCGGCCAGGGCTCCTCGTCGGGCCGCACGTGCGGGAAGATCCGGGCGAGCACGCTCACGCACAGCTCGGTGGGGGCTTCGTACGGCAGTCCGAGGCCCGTGGCGATGTCGTACGTGTGCAGCAGCACCTCCGCGACGCCCATCGCGGCGAAGCCCTCGCGGTCGGCGGAGCGGAACGGGAACGGGTGGAAGGCGCGCACACCGGCCGGTGTCGTCCGGACGGCCGCCGTGAGCAGGGCGCCGGCCGTCTCGACGACGTCCAGGAGACCCGCCTCGTCGGCGTCGTCGTCCACGGTCAGGGAGAAGGGCACGTACGCCTCGGTCGGACGCCCCGCCAGCTGGCCCGCGTAGGACAGCAGGCAGGAGGCCAGGTGCTCCGCCGTCTCCCGGCAGTTCCACTCCAGCCCGCCCGCCTTGGTCCCCGTCCAGTCGCGGTCCACGGCCGTCCGCAGCGCTTCGAGCGCGTGTCCGACGGCTTCCTGTACCTGATCCCCGCCCAGTGGTCGCATGGCGGCGAGGATAGGCGGAGTCACCCGTCCGTACGTACCGGTTTCGCGGGTGTGTCGGCCCCGGCCTCCCGGGCGCGTGGCCGAAGTCCGCGTCGATGACCGGGCCGCCCAGCCGTCCGTGTACCTGCCCACCCGACCGGCCGGCGCCACCACCGTGCGTCAGGCGGTGAGCCGCGCGAGTTCGGCCTCCAGGTTGCGGCGGGCCGCCGCCTCCCACTCCCGCTCCCCGTACGGCGTGCGGAACAGCCGAGGCAGCCCCAGGAGGTGGCGCAGCACGTCCGCCCGGCCCGTACGGAACGCGTCGTCGGGCACGAAGGCGTACTCCTCGCGGACGGCGCGCGCGTAGCGGTCGTACGCCTCCGGATCCGCCGCCAGGATCGCGAGGTCGGCGTCGCAGAGCACGGCGCCGTTGGCGTCGCCCGGGGCCGGGTCGTGCGTGACGGTGAGCCGGACCAGCCGGGCGACCTCGTCCGTCCTCGCCTGCTCCACACCGGCCTCGGGCAGGGCGCGTTCGGCGAGCCGGGCCGACCGCTCCTCGTTCGTGGACCGCTCCGGCAGGTACACGGCGTCGTGGAACCAGGCCGCGAGCCGGACCGCGGCCACGTCCTCCGCGTACTCCGCCAGCACGTCGATGCGGTCCAGGACCGCGACGAGGTGGTCGAGCGTGTGATAGCGGCGCTGCGGCTCCGACCAGCGCTTGATGAGGTTGTCGGCGTAGGGGTACGGCTCGGGGAGGCGGGCGCCGTCGCGGGCCGGGAGCAGGGCGTGCAGCCAGCGGGCGCGGAGGGCGTCGGCGTCCGGTCCGGGCGGGGAGACGGGCGGGGGCGTGGACATGGGGCCATTGTGCGGGGCGGTGCCCGGAACTCGTCGTCCCGGGACGGGGCCTCGCCGGCCGGGGCGTACCCTGTCGTCTGGAGCGAATGGACTAGACCTGTCAAGCCCGACCTTGTGCCCGACCCGACCGGAAGGGGTCCCATGCGTACGCGTGCAGTCCTGGAGGTGATCGCCCTCGACGCCGAGGACGCGGTCGCGGCACGGGCCGGAGGTGCGGACCGGCTGGAGGTGGTCGCCGACATGGCCGCGGACGGGCTGACCCCGCCGGCGGCCGTGGTCGCGGCGATCCGGGACGCCGTGGACCTCCCGGCCCGGGTGATGCTGCGGCCGGGCGACGGCTTCGCGGCCGGAGACGCCGGGGACGTCGAGGCGCTGGTGCGGCAGGCACGGGAGCTGCGCGCGGCCGGGGCCGAGGAGTTCGTGCTCGGGTTCCTTGAGGAGGACGGCGGCCCCGACCTCGCGACGGTCGAACGGCTGGTCGCGGAGTTGGACGGCTGCCCGTGGACCTTCCACCGGGCCATCGACCGCGCCGCCGACCGCGCCGCCCTGCGCAAGCAGCTCGACGGCCTGCCCGGCCTCGACGCCTACCTCACCGCGGGTTCGCCGCTGGGGGTCGACGAAGGGCTGGACGTCCTCGTCGCCGAGGCCGCCCGCCGCGGCGAACCGGGCCACACCCAGCGGCTCGTCGTCGGCGGTGGACTGCGCCTCGGCCACCTGCCCCGGCTGCGGGCCGCCGGGGTGGACGCCTTCCACGTGGGGAGCGCGGTGCGGCCGGACGGGTGGGGCGGGCCGGTGTCGGCGGACGCGGTACGGGAGTGGCGGGCCGCGCTCGACGCGTAGGCGCCCGCGGCCGGCGTCCGTCCGCGGGCCCTCAGCCCAACTGCGGCGGCAGCGGGTCCGCGTGCGTCACGATCAGGCCCGACACGGCACGGGTCAGCGCCACGTACAGGCGGCGCAGGCCCGTGCGCTCGTCCGGTTCACCGGCGACGACGGCGCCCGGCTCGTCCAGGACCACGTAGTCGTACTCCAGGCCCTTGGCCAGCGACGCCGGGACGAGGGTGAGGCGGGTGTCGCGGGTCGTCTCCTCGCCCGGGCCGAGGTGGCCGAGCCCGGCGGCGGAGAGCGCCTCCGCCAGGGCGGGGATCCGGGCGTCCGCCGCGATCAGGCCCACCGAGCCCTCGCGCCGCAGCAACTCCTCGCACGCCCCGACCACCTGAGCGTCGCCGGTGACCGTACGGATGTCGAAGAAGCCCGGGTTCTCCCGCACCGACGCCACCGGGGTGAGCCCGGGCGCGATGTGCGGCAGCAGCCGGGAGGCGTACGTGATGACGTCCGTCGGCACGCGGAAACCGGCCGTCAGCTCCTCGATCACCGCCTCGTCCTTGCCGAGGTGCCCCAGCGCCTCCTCCCAGCTTCGCGTCGCCCACGGAGTGGTGCCCTGCGCCAGGTCGCCGAGCACGGTCGCCGAGCCGGTGGTGCAGCGGCGGCCGACCGCCCGGTACTGCATGGGGGAGAGGTCCTGCGCCTCGTCGAGCACCACGTGGCCCAGTGACGGGGTGCGCTGCACCAGGTCGGTGGCCTCGTCGATCAGTACGGCGTCGGCGGCGGACCACTTGGCCGACCGTACGCTCCGCGCGGGCTTCGCCCACAGGACCGTCCTCTGCTCGTCCTCGCCCAGCACCCCGTCCGCGTGCGCGGCGAGGAACTCCGCGTCGGCGAGGAGCCGCAGGACCAGCTTGGCCGGGTCGACCGGCGGCCAGATCTCCTTGACGGCCGCCTTCACCGCGGGGTTGCGGGCCACCGCGTCCTGCACCCGGTCGTCCGGCGCCTCGCCCGCGCGCTCCATCTGCACCAGCACCGCGTGCGCGATCCGCTGCGGCAGCGCCTCACGGGCGGCCCCGTACCGGATGCCGCGGCCCTGCAGCTCCTTGACGATCTCCTCCAGCTCGTACGCCGGCACGCGCCACCTGCGGGACCCGCGCACCACGACGACCGGCTCGGTGGGGAGGGTGACGTGGGCGTGGACGGCCCGCCGCAGCACCTCGGCCATCCGGGCGTCGCCCTTGACCACGGCGGCCGCCGCGTCGTCGGTGCCCCGCACCTCCACCCGCGCGACCCGCGCCACGAGGTCGTCGACGGTCGCCTGCTTCACCTCCAGCTCGCCGAGGGCGGGCAGCACCTGCTCGATGTAGTGAAGGAAGGAACGGTTCGGCCCGATGACGAGGGTGCCGGTGCGGGCGAGCCGGTCCCGGTAGGCGTACAGCAGGTACGCGACACGGTGCAGGCCGACGGCGGTCTTCCCGGTGCCGGGTCCGCCCTGCACACAGACGGTGCCGGAGAGCCCGGACCGGACGATCTCGTCCTGCTCGGGCTGGATGGTCGCCACGATGTCGCGCATCGGTCCGACGCGCGGGCGCTCGATCTCCTGCTGGAGCAGCTTGCTGGTGGTGTCGGCCTCGGCGGGGTCGGTGAGGTGCTCGTCCTCGTACGCGGTGAGGTCACCGGCCGTGTAGCCGAAGCGGCGGCGCAGCGCGACGTCCATGGGCTCCCGCCGGGAGGCCCGGTAGAACGGCTGCGACACGGGGGCGCGCCAGTCGACGACCATGGGGTCCCCGCCGGCGTCGTGCACGTGACGGCGGCCGATGTAGAACCGCTGCCCGTCCTCCTCCCCGCCCGCTCCCTCGGCGCCCGGGGCGTTGAGATAGTCGAGCCGGCCGAAGAAGAGGGGGGTGTCGCTGAGGTCGGCCAGGGCCTTGATGCGCTGGTCGATGTCGTGCCGCAGCGCCTCGGCGCTCACCCAGGTCGCGGCGGTGTTGCTGGTGTCGAGCGACTCCGCCTCCTCGCGCATGGCGCGCAACGCGGTCCGGGAGGCGGCGAGGTGGGCGCGCTCGCGGGTCAGGGGATTGTCCGGGTCCGCGTCGGGGGCGCGGTGGGTGAGCTCGTCGGATCGGGTCGACACGGTTCTGCCTCCGGGCGTGACGGTGCGCCGGCCGGGAACGCGGGGCGTGCGCCGGTCGGCTGCCGTTTGTGGGAGCGCGGGTTCGCGCAGTACACGGTGCCGGCCGGTTTCCGTCCGGGCGGCGGCTCTCCGAGGGGGAGGCGGGCAAGAGCGGAGATTCTAGGCGAGGCGGGAGCGCGGGGGCCAACCGTTTCCTCGGGGTCCTGCGCTCCCGCCCCTAAGGGGAGGCGTCACTCGGAAGTCGTACGGGAGGCCGGACCTGAGGGTGAGGAAGCGGCGATCCGGGTTCCCTCCCTGGACCGACGCCGTCCGCGCCCCGCGACACCACCATGGAGACATGAGTGCAGCGACCTTCCCCCCGGCCTCCGTCGCCCGGCACGCTGTGCCGTCCGGTGCGATCCCCTTCGACTCCGCCCGCCCCCGTCACGGCCTGGGCGGCGCCCTCCGTGCCGTCCGGGTGTTCGCGGGCGCCGCGTTCGACGTCGTCCTGCTCGGCGACTACCCCGAGGGCGCGGAGGACGCGGGCGTACGACGCCGCTGAGGCGCCGCCTCCGCCCTGCTCCTCAGCCTCGGCCCTGCTCCTCCGCGAGGATCTCGTCCGCGTCCAGGATCCGGTAGGCGTAGCCCTGTTCGGCCAGGAAGCGCTGGCGGTGGGCCGCGAAGTCCTGGTCGAGGGTGTCGCGGGCGACCACCGAGTAGAAGTGCGCCTGGTGGCCGTCGGCCTTGGGCCGCAGCACCCGGCCGAGCCGCTGGGCCTCCTCCTGCCGTGAGCCGAAGGTGCCGGAGACCTGGATGGCGACCGTCGCCTCCGGCAGGTCGATCGAGAAGTTCGCGACCTTGGACACCACCAGCACGTTGAGCTCGCCGTTGCGGAACGCGTCGAACAGTTTCTCCCGCTGCGCGTTGCTGGTCTCGCCCTTGATCACCGGGGCGTCCAGGTGCGCGCCCAGCTCGTCCAGCTGGTCGATGTACTGGCCGATCACGAGGATCTGCTGCCCGGCGAAGCGCCGCACCAGTGCCTCGGTGACCTTCCGCTTGGTCGCGGTCGTGGAGCAGAAGCGGTACTTCTCCTCCGCCTCGGCCGTGGCGTACGCGAGCCGCTCGCTCTCGGTGAGGTTGACCCGGACCTCGACGCAGTCGGCGGGCGCGATGTAGCCCTGCGCCTCGATCTCCTTCCAGGGCGCGTCGAATCGTTTCGGCCCGATGAGCGAGAAGACGTCGGACTCGCGGCCGTCCTCCCGGACCAGCGTCGCGGTGAGCCCGAGCCGCCGCCGCGCCTGGAGGTCCGCGGTGAACTTGAAGACCGGCGCCGGCAGCAGGTGCACCTCGTCGTAGACGATGAGCCCCCAGTCACGGGAGTCGAACAGCTCCAGGTGCGGGTAGACGCCCTTCCGCTTCGTCGTCAGCACCTGGTACGTGGCGATGGTGACCGGGCGGATCTCCTTCTTCGTGCCGCTGTACTCGCCGATCTCGTCCTCGGTCAGCGAGGTCCGCTTCACCAGCTCGTGCTTCCACTGCCGGGCGGAGACGGTGTTGGTGACGAGGATCAGCGTGGTCGCCTTGGCCTGCGCCATCGACCCGGCGCCGACGAGGGTCTTGCCCGCGCCGCAGGGCAGCACGACGACCCCGGACCCGCCGTGCCAGAAGTTCTCCACCGCCTGCTTCTGGTACGGGCGCAGCGCCCAGCCGTCCTCGGCGAGCTCGATGGGGTGCGCCTCGCCGTCCACGTACCCGGCGAGGTCCTCGGCCGGCCAGCCCAGCTTCAGCAGCGTCTGCTTGATCTGCCCGCGCTCGGAGGGGTGCACGGCGACGGTGTCCGCGTCGATCCGGGTGCCGACCAGCGGAGCGATCCGCTTCGACCGCAGGATCTCCTCCAGGACCGGGCGGTCGGTGCTCGTCAGGACCAGCCCGTGCGCCGGGTGCTTGCTCAGGGTGAGCCGCCCGTAGCGGTCCATCGTCTCGGCGATGTCCACGAGCAGCGCGTGCGGCACCGGGTACCGGCTGTACTCCACCAGGGCGTCCACGACCTGCTCGGCGTCGTGCCCGGCGGCGCGCGCGTTCCACAGGCCGAGCGGGGTCACCCGGTAGGTGTGGATGTGCTCCGGCGCCCGCTCCAGCTCCGCGAACGGCGCGATGGCCCGGCGGCAGTCGTCGGCCTGCTCGTGGTCGACCTCCAGCAGGAGTGTCTTGTCGCTCTGGACGATGAGGGGACCATTCACGCGCGGCTGCCTTTCGGGATGGCTCCATGGCTCTGCACGGCCAAACGTCCAGTGTGCCTGATCGCCGGGGCGGAGCGCGGTGGGTCGCGGTGACGCCCGCGACCCGTCCACCGTGACACCCGCGACCCGTCCACCGCGGTGTCCGCGTCCCCTCCTATGGGATGTCTATCCACTCCAATGGGTGGTCGGAATTCTGATTTGCGGCGCTCCTTCCGAAGAATGGCGGACCGTGCAGGCCATCGCCCGTGCCACCGCCACTCGGAGTGAGCCCATGCCCCGTACCGGCCAGAACGCGACGTCCGCCGTGTCCCCGACGACCGAGGCGCTCGGCTTCGCGCTGTTCGCCACCCGCTGGCTGCAGGCCCCGCTGTACTTCGGCCTGGTGGCCGCCCAGGGCGTGTACGTGTACAAGTTCTTCAACGAGCTGTGGGCCTTAATCCACCGCTGTGTGACCGGGGCGGCGACCGAGACCTACGTCATGCTGGCCGTGCTCAAACTGGTCGACGTCGTCATGATCGCCAACCTGCTGATCATGGTCATCGTCGGCGGCTACGAGACCTTCGTCTCGCGGATCGGTCTCCAGGGCCACCGTGACCAGCCCGAATGGCTCTCGCACGTCAATTCCAACGTGCTGAAGGTGAAGCTCGCCACCGCCATCGTGGGCATCTCCTCGGTCCACCTGCTGCAGATGTTCGTCGACGTGCACCACACCTCGCGGCACTCACTGCTGTGGGGAACCCTGATCCACATGGCCTTCATCGTCTCGGCGGCGATCCTCGCGTACATGTCGGGCCCGATGATGCGCGGGAGCCATGCGCCCAAGGAGGCCAAGGAGCTCGCGGAACCACCCGCGGAACCCAGGGAACCCGACGGGCACGTGTGCACCAGGGTCGCCGCGCCGGCCGTGACCTACGCCCTCACCGCGGGCGTCCCGCCGGCGGGCGCGCCGGGCACGGTGGCCATCCCCGGTCAGGTGGAGGCCCTCGGGTCACCGTCCGCGTCCCCGTTCGAGGCCGGTGCCGACAACCGGGTGCGGGCCGCGCGCTTCCCCGTCCGCAAGCTGCTGGAGGAGTTCGACGCGAGTCACCCGCGGTCCTTCGACCGGGAGGCCCTGTCCCGGCTGGGGAAGCTCGACTTCGTCCCCGCCCGGCGGAACGTGGTGTTCGTCGGTGGCCCCGGCACCGGCAAGACGCACCTCGCCATCGGTCTCGGCGTACGGGCCTGCGAGGCCGGTCACCTGGTGCTGTTCGCGACCGCCGCCGACTGGGCGGCCCGGCTGTCCGGCGCCCGGACCGCGGGCAGGCTGGCCGAGGAGCTGACCGTGCTCGACGCCTACGCCGTGCTGATCGTCGACGAGGTCGGCTACGTGCCGTTCGACGCGGACACCGCCCACCTGTTCTTCCAGCTGATCGCGCACCGGTACGAGCGGGCCTCGCTGATCGTCACCAGCGACCGTCCGCTGGGCCGCTGGGACGAGATCTTCGGCGGCGGCCCCGCACCGGCGATGGTCGACCGCCTCGCCCACCACGCGGAGATCGTCCGGCTGGAGGGCGACAGCTACCGGCTGCGGCGCACTACTTCGTCATGGGCAGACTGACGTTGTTGACCAACGGGCCCTCCACCGTGACGCCCTCACCGACCAGGGACTCGGCGGCGACCGCCGCGACGGGCAGCGGCAGCGGGTTCTGAGCCGCGGCCGGGGGAGTCAGGGCGCCGAGGACGGTGGCCGCGGCGAGCAGTGCGGTGCCGGTCAGCGCGGTGGCGACAGGACGGGTGGGGTGCATGGGGTTCCTCCTCCTGGGAGTGCTCGCGGGGTGATACCTGGTCCGCGGCCCGCGCAGGTGGGTCCGGGCCGGCCCCCGGGGCGTCGGGACCGGCCCGGAGCGGAGGCGGGCCCGGCGGGGTGCGCCGGGCTCGCGGACGGTCAGACCTGCGGGGTCTCGACCACGAGACCGGCGACATCGATGCCTACCGCCGCTGCCTGCGGGGCGAACGCGCCGACCATCAGTGCGGCGGCCGCCAGCATGGTGGCGACACGACGAACAGTACGCATGGGACATCCTTTCCTCTTGCGTTCATATGAGCCGGACCAGGACAGCGAGTGGCTGCCCCGCGCCACGCGGCCTGATGCGAACGGCGGTGAAAGGTCCCTCGTCCGGGGGACGTGCGCGGCGTGGCGCGCATGAACGCGCGCGTTCACCCGCCGGTGTCCGTCCGCGGGTTGCGGCGTCCGCGCGCGGACGGTCAGACCGTGTCGTCGGCGAGTTCCGCGACGCCCGTGATGCGGTGCAGCGGGAAGGTGCGGACCTCGTCCGCGGTGTGGTCGTACGCCGTGACGAAGCCGCCCTCGACGCGGACCGGCGCGATGACGCGTTGACTGGCGCCGCCCTCGGCGTTGACGTAGCCGATCCACACGGCCTCGCCGGTGAGGACGGCGGCCTGCATGGTGGCGAGGGTCTCGGCGGAGCCGGTGCGCGGCAGGGTGCCGTCGGGGGCGGGGGCGCCGTCCCTGCGGGGCGCCGTGGTGGCGAGGTCGCCCGCGCGGACGGCGCGCAGGG
>NZ_JAVRHI010000242.1:0-15289 GCF_034105845.1 Streptomyces sp. CRN 30
CCGCACCCGCCGCACGGCCCGCCGCGAGCGCCCCTACGGGACGGAACCCGCCGACGACCGCCGGCCCGGGCCCGAACAGCAGGCACTCGCGGCCGCACGCCGCCGCGCGCTCCACTCCGCCGTCCGCCGGCTGCCCGGCCGGTGCCCCCGACTCCTCGCGGCCCTTCTGTCTCCCCGGGACCTCACGTATCGGGAGATCGCAGGTGAGTTGGGTATCTCACAGGGGAGTCTGGGACCGGAACGCTCCAGATGCCTGGGATGTCTGCGTCGAATGCTTGCCGTGGAGGTTGCGGCGCGCCCACCACGGGGATAGGTGTGGGGGACGACAACAGGTGAGCGGGAGGCGTGCACACATGGGCATGAGCGTGACCATCTCCGTGGCGGCCGAGCAGGACGCCGAGCAGATCTTCAGGCTGCAGTACCTGTGCTTCCAGAGCGAGGCCGCCCTCTACGGCAACTACCGCATCGACCCGCTCCTGCAGAGCCTCGAATCGGTCCGCGAGGAGGTCATCACGGACTGTGTGTTCGTGGCCCGGCTGGGCGAGGAGGTGGTCGGCTCCGTGCGCGGCGCGCTCACCGAGGACGGCACGGCCGCCATCGGCAAGCTCTGCGTCCATCCGAGGCTCCAGGGCCACGGCATCGGCGCCCGCCTGCTGCGCGCGGCCGAGGCCACCCTCGCCGAGGAGCACGGCGCCACCCGGTTCCGCCTGCACGCGGGCCACCGCAGCGAGGGCCGTCTGTACCAGCGCGTGGGCTACGAGAGCGTGGGCACCTCGAAGGGCGCGGACGGCGTCCCCATGATCGTCCTGGAGAAGGCGGCCCCGGCGCGGTCGTACGCGGCGACGGCCTGATCCCCGCTCCTGGGACCCCGTTACCGGGGTCTCAGGAGCGGGCGCCCTCGCGGAGCCAGTACATGGCCGTCAGCGGCAGCAGTACGGGGATGAAGAGGTAGCCCATCCCGTAGTCGGACCACACCGTCGCGTCCGGGAACGCGGACGGCTCCACCAGCGTCCACGTGCCCACGGCCAGCACGCCCACCAGCTCGGCGGCGCAGCACACCAGCGCCGCCCTGCGGGCCCGCTCGCCCCCGCGGACGAGGGAGTACGTGATGAAGCCGTAGACGAGGCCCGCGAGCGCGGAGAGCGAGTAGGCGAGCGGGGCGTGCTCGAACTCGGTGGAGATCTGCACGGCGGACCGCGAGACGGCGCCGACGACCATCACGCCGTACAGCCAGACGAGCAGCATGCCCGGCCCGCGGACGAGCCGCGTCCGTCCGGCCGTGCCGGGGGTTCCGTCGACGGCCCCGTCGGCGGTCCTGTCGGTGGGTGCCACCTCAGCCTCCCCAGATGTCGTAGAGCCGCACCTGCAGCACGGCGAGCACCACGCCGCCGGCCGCGACGGTCACGCTGCCCCAGCGGGTCCGCTCGGCCAGCGACATGAAGCCGGCCACGGGGACGCAGGCGAACGCCCCGAGCAGATACCCGACGAAGATCACGGTGCCCTGCTCCGGGTCCTCGCCGCGCGCCAGCTGCACGATGCCGACCACCAGCTGCACCAGTGCCAGCAGCGTCACCACGCCCATGCCGATGAAGTGCCAGTCCTTCGTCGGCTGGTCCCGGTAGGCGGCCCAGCCGCACCAGGCGGCGAGCAGCAGCGCGGCGACGGCGGTCGCGACCGTCAGGGCAACAAGCATGCCGTGACCCTATTACGGGCCAAAAGGCCCGACGGCCCCGCCCCCGGGCTGTCCCCGTAGGGTCGGGACCATGAGGATTCGTGCAGAAGCCATGTTGTTCGACAACGACGGGACGCTCGTCTCGTCCCTCGAGTCGGTGCAGCGGTGCTGGACCAGGTGGGCGGAGGAGTACGGGGTCACCGAGGCGTTCGCGCGCGTCGAGTTGCACGGGCGGACCGCCGCCGCGATAGCCGCCGACCTGGTGCCCGCCGCGGCCGTCCCCGCGGCCGTCGCCCGGATCGAGGAGCTGGAGGTGGAGGACGTTCCCAACGGCGGCGTCCACCTGCTCCCCGGCACCCGCGACCTCCTCGGCGCGCTCCCGGCCGACGTGTGGGCCGTCGTCACCTCCGCCACCCGGCGCCTGGCCGAGGCCCGCCTCGGCGCCGTCGGTATCCGGCCGAAGGCGATGATCTGCGCCGACGACGTCACGCGCGGCAAGCCCGACCCCGAGCCGTACCTCCTCGGGGCCCGTGAGCTGGGCGTCGACCCGGCCCGCTGTGTCGTCTTCGAGGACGCTCCGGCCGGGCTGCGGGCGGGCCGGGCCGCGGGCATGACCACCGTGGCGTTGGCCACAACCCACCGGGCCGACGAGCTGGAGGCCGACCTGGTCGTCGAGGACCTGTCCGCCCTGTCCGTGCTGGTCACCGAAGAGGGCATCGAGATCTCCGTACGGTCCTGACGGGTCCGGCGCGCCTCCGTGGGCGGGTGACGCCCCGACCGACGCCGTCCAGCATGTGGACGGCGTCCGTCGGTGGGGAACGTGTGTCTGGTTTACTGATCGCATGACCACGACGAGCGTCCGCACCCCGGCGACCGAGGCGACCCTGACGCCCGGTGCTCGTTGTATGTGTCGAATGTGTGCTTCCTAGAGGGCCCCCGCACCACGCAGAGCCTCGCGCCCCGAAGCGAGCGCCGCCCGGGTCCGCCGTACGCCTCGCGTACGCGCCCGAGCCACGCCCCGCGCACACGTTTCTCCTGGTCTCCCAGGTTGGCACCGCCACCGCGAGAACCGTGCAGCGTTCCGGCCGTTCCCGACCATGCATGCCCCGTGCCCGGCGCACACGAAGCGCCGCGCACTCGACAGTGACGGAAACCCCAGTGATCACCACAACGGGCCTCACCAAGGTCTACCGCTCGCGCGGCCGTGAGGTCACCGCCCTGGACGGCGTCGACCTCCACGTCCGCGAAGGCGAGGTGTACGGCGTCATCGGCCAGTCCGGCGCCGGCAAGTCCTCGCTGATCCGCTGCGTCAACCTGCTGGAGCGGCCCACGGCCGGCACGGTCAGCGTCGCCGGACAGGACCTCACCGCCCTCGCCGGCCGCGGCTCCCGCGCCGGCCGGGAGCTCCGCCGGGCGCGCAGCCGCATCGGCATGGTCTTCCAGCACTTCAACCTGCTCTCCTCGCGCACCGTGCAGGACAACGTCGAGCTGCCCCTCGAGATCCTCGGCGTCTCGGGGAAGGACCGCTCCCGCAAGGCCCTGGAACTGCTCGACCTGGTCGGTCTCGCCGACAAGGCCGCGTCCTACCCGGCACAGCTCTCCGGCGGCCAGAAGCAGCGCGTCGGCATCGCCCGCGCCCTGGCCGGCGACCCCAAGGTGCTGCTCTCCGACGAGGCCACCAGCGCCCTGGACCCGGAGACCACCCGCTCCATCCTCCAGCTGCTGCGCGACCTGAACCGGCAGCTCGGCCTGACCGTGCTCCTCATCACCCACGAGATGGACGTCGTCAAGAGCGTCTGCGACTCCGCCGCCCTCATGGAGAACGGCCGCATCGTCGAGTCGGGCACCGTCAGCGAACTCCTCGCGACCCCCGGCTCCGAGCTGGCCGCCGCCCTCTTCCCGGTCAGCGGCGAGGCCTCCGGGGAGGACCGCACCGTCGTCGACGTCACCTTCCACGGCGACGCGGCCGGCCGGCCCGTCATCTCGCAGCTCTCGCGCACCTACAACATCGACATATCGATCCTCGGCGCCGCGATGGACACCGTCGCCGGCAAGCAGGTCGGCCGCATGCGCATCGAGCTGCCCGGCCGCTACGAGGACAACGTCGTGCCGATCGGCTTCCTGCGCGAGCAGGGCCTGCAGATCGACGTCCAGGGCCGTGCGACCGAGCCCGTACCCGCCGAGGAAGGTGCCGCGAAGTGACCTGGTCCGAGATGCAGCCGCTGCTGGAGCAGGCGTGTTGGGACACCTTCTACATGGTGGGCTGGTCCACGCTCATCGCCGTCGTCGGCGGTCTCCCGCTCGGCATCCTGCTGGTGCTCACCGACCGCGGCGGACTCCTGCAGAACGTCGTGGCCAACAAGGTCATCGGGCAGGTCGTGAACGTGGCCCGCTCGCTGCCGTTCATCATCCTGATGGTCGCGCTGATGAGCTTCACCCGCTGGATCACCGGGACGACCATCGGCCGCGAGGCCGCGATCGTGCCGCTCGCCATCGGCGCCATCCCGTTCTTCGCGCGCCTGGTCGAGACGGCCGTCCGCGAGGTGGACCACGGCCTGGTGGAGGCCGTGCAGTCGATGGGCGGCAACATCTGGACCATCGTCCGCAAGGTGCTCGTCCCGGAGTCCCTGCCCTCCCTGATCTCGTCGGCCACCACCACCGTCGTCGCCCTCATCGGCTACTCCGCGATGGCCGGCACCGTCGGCGCCGGCGGCCTCGGCGACATCGCCATCCGGTACGGCTACCAGCGCTTCGAGACCGGGCTGATGTGGATCACCGTGGCGATCCTCGCGGTCGTCATCTCGGTCATCCAGTTCGCCGGTGACTTCGCCGCCCGCGGACTGCACCGGCGCGGCGGCCGCTCGGGCCCCGGCCCGAAGCTGCGGCTGCTGAAGGCCAAGGAGCCCGACAGCCCGGCGGCCGGGTCCACCGGGCCGGCCTCCACCGAGGTCGGCAAGGTCGCCTGAGCGTCGGGCGCGGCACCGGACGGCCGGTCCGGCCGCCCGGGCGGCGGACGCCCGAACGGCTGAACCGCCCAGGTGCCGTCCCCACGGCCGGAGCGGTGCCGCCGGACGTCCCGCCGGCCGGCGGCGTTCGCCCGAGCGGTCGAACCGCCCTGGCGGCCCGGCCGCCCCGGAGATCGAATCGCCACGGCGGGACCGAACCGGAGAAGGGACGCAGTCCTGCCCGCCGGTTCCGCTCCGTGCCCCGCCCCCAGTTCCCCCGTTCACCCAAGACGGGTCGCATCACCCACAGGAAAGGCACTTTTCGTGCGTAACACCGCCAAGATCACCACCGTCCTCGCCGCCGGAGCCCTCACCTTCGGGCTGACCGCCTGCGGCTCGGGAGACTCCGACTCCGGTTCCGACGACGCGAGCGGTCCGCTCGTCGTCGCCGCGAGCCCCGTCCCGCACGCCGAGATCCTCAACTTCGTCAGGGACAACCTGGCCGAGGACGCGGGGCTGGAGCTGGAGGTCAAGGAGTTCACCGACTACGTCACGCCGAACACGGCGACGGAGGACGGCTCCGTGGACGCCAACTACTTCCAGAACCAGCCGTACCTCGACGACTTCAACAAGAAGAACGGCACCCACATCGTGCCCGTCGTCACGGTGCACCTGGAGCCGCTCGGCCTGTACTCCAACAAGGTGGACAAGGCAGACGACCTGAAGAGCGGTGCGACCATCGCCGTCCCGAACGACACCGTCAACGAGGCGCGCGCCCTCAAGCTCCTCGCAGACAATGGGCTCATCACGCTCAAGGACGGCGTGGGCAGCGAGGCGACCCCCGCGGACATCGCGGAGAACCCCAAGAACCTCAAGTTCAAGGAGCTCGAGGCGGCCCAGACCCCGCGCTCCCTGGACGACGTGGACGCCGCCGTGGTGAACGGCAACTACGCCATCGAGTCCGACCTCAAGCCCGCCGAGGACGCCCTCGTCCTGGAGTCCGCCGACAACAGCCCGTACGGCAACTTCCTCGCCGTGAAGGAGGGCAACGAGGACGACCCGCGGGTGACGAAGCTCAAGGAGCTCCTCACCTCCGACGAGGTGAGGAAGTTCATCGAGGACGAGTACGACGGCTCCGTCATCGCCTCCTTCTGAGCGATCCGCGAGCACCTGGGAAAGAGTGAACATGCGCAAGACCGTCCTGCCCGCGGCGGCCGGAATGCTGGCCCTCGGCCTCGCCCTCACCGCCTGCGGTTCGGGCACGGACTCCGCCGGGAGCGGCGGTGGCGCCGACGACACGCTCGTCGTCGGTGCCACCCCGGTCCCGGCCGGCGAGGTCCTCACGTACATCAAGGACGACCTCGCCGAGAAGGCGGGCCTGAAGCTGGAGGTCAAGGAGTTCACGGACTACGTCCTGCCGAACACCGCGCTCCAGGAAGGCTCCCTCGACGCGAACCTGTACCAGCACGAGCCGTTCCTGAAGGACTTCAACGAGTCCAAGGGCACGGAGCTGGTCGCGGTCGCACCGGTCTACCTGCCGCCCATGGGCGTCTACTCCAAGAAGGTCGAGGACGTCACCGAGCTCGCCGACGGGGCCACCGTCGCCGTGCCCAACGACACCACCAACGAGGGCCGCGCCCTGGACCTGCTCGTCGCCGAGGGCCTCATCACGCTCAAGGACGACGCGGGCGCCGACGCGTCCCCCGCGGACATCGCCGAGAACCCCAAGGGCCTGGAGTTCAGGGAACTGGAGCCGGCCCAGCTGCCGCGCTCGCTCGACGACGTGGACGCCGCGGTCATCAACAACAACTACGCCCAGGACGCGGGCCTCAGTCCCGCGGAGGACGCGATCCTGCTGGAGTCCGCGACCGACAACCCGTACACCAACGTCCTCGCCGTCAAGCGCGGCGACGAGGACGATCCCCGGGTGGAGAAGCTCGTCACGCTGCTCCATTCCGCCGAGGTGAGGAAGTTCATCGAGGACAAGTACGCGGGCTCGGTCCTGCCCGTCACCTCCGGCTGACGCACCACGCACCGCACCACCGGGTGGAGCGCGCCCTCCGGGCGACGGGGCCGGACCCGGTGGTGCGGTTCGGTGCTTTCATGCTGCATGCTGGGCAGTTCAGCAGGACCCGGCAGGGACCCGTGGTTTTCGAAGGTTACGGAGCGGCGCATGACTACCACCTTCCCCGACATCTCCCTGAGCACGGAGCGGTTGGTACTGCGCCCCCTCGACGAGGACGACGTCCCGGCCCTCACCGAGATGATGAACGACGAGCTGGTCGCGGCCTGGACGGACGTGCCCCAGCCCTTCACCGAGGACGCCGCCCGCGCCTGGCTCACGGAGTACACACCCGGCGAACGCACCGCGGGCCACGGCCTCCACCTCGCCGTCGCCGAGTTCCTGACCCAGCGGCTGGTCGGCCTGATCCAGCTGACCCGGACGGACTGGCAGGTGCGCGGCACGGAACTGTCGTACGTCGTCGCCCCCTGGGCGCGCGGCGAGGGCTACGCCGCCGAGGCGGCGCTCGCCACCGCGCAATGGCTGTTCCACGAGCAGAAGTTCGAGCGCATCGAGCTGCGCACGGCCGCCGACAACACCGCCGCCCAGCAGGTCGCCCAGAAGATCGGCTGCATCAGCGAGGGCGTCCTGCGCAACGCCTGCATAGCGCGTGCGCGGACCGACGAGGGGTGGATCGACGTGCGTACCGACTACATCGTCTGGAGCCTGCTCCCCGAGGACCTCGAGGGCGTCAGCGAGGAACTGGCCGACACCGGCGGTTTCACGTCGTTCTCGCACTGGAACTGAGCCGTTCCCGCACGGGGCCGCACCCGCCCCGGCCCCTGACGCACGACCGGCGCGGCAGCCTCCCGGGTCGACCAGGTACCCTCACGGAGCCCGGTTCGGGCGCCCCCCACGCTCTTGCCGCACGCACCACTGGAGACTGACGACGATGGCCGACCGGGTCACGGTGATCGGCTGGGACGGCTCGCCGTTGACCGCCGCGGCACGCTCCGCCCTCGGCGCCGCCACCCTGGTGGCCGGGGCCGCCCACCATCTGGCGCTCCCCGAGATCCCCCCGTCCGCCGAACACGTCCGGCTCGGCAGCGTCGCGCTCGCCGCCCGCCGCATCGCCGGCCACCGCGGCACCGCCGTCGTCCTCGCCGACGGGGACCCGGGCTTCTTCGGCGTCGTCCGCACCCTGCGCGCCCCCGAGTTCGGCCTGGAGGTCGAGGTGGTGCCCGGCGTCTCCGCCGTGGCCGCGGCCTTCGCGCGCGCGGGCATGCCCTGGGACGACGCCCAGGTGGTCGTCGCCCACCCCCGCACCCTGCGCCGCGCGGTGAACGTCTGCCGCGCCCACCACAAGGTCGCCGTGCTCACCGCGCCCGGCGCCGGACCCGCCGAGCTGGGCCTGCTGCTCGAGGGCGTCCACCGCACCTTCGTCATCTGCGAGGAACTCGGTACCGACCGCGACCGCGTCACCGTCGTCACCTCCGACAAGGCCGCCGACCACACCTGGCGCGACCCCAACGTCGTCATCGTCATGGGCGGCCCCGTCGCCCCGGCCGAGGACGGCGGCTGGATCGCCGGCCGCGACCCCGCCGCCGGGCCCCGCGGCTGGGCCCTGCCCGCCGAGGTGTACGGCGGCGGGCTCGGCGAGGGCGAGACCGAAGTGGTGCGCGCCGCCCAACTCGCCCGCCTCGGACCGCGCACGGGCGACCTGGTGTGGGACATCGGCTGCGGCAGCGGCGCCTTCGCCACGGAGGCCGCGCGCTGCGGCGCCGCCGTCATCGCCGTCGACCACGACGCCGACGCCTGCGGCCGTACGTCGCTGGCGGCCCGCCGGCACGGCGTCCAGCTGCAGGTCGTGCACGGCACCGCCCCGCATGTCCTGGAGAACCTGCCCGAACCCGATGTCGTCCGCGTCGGATGCGGCTCAGCGGCGGTCGTCTCGGCCGTCGCCGACCGGCGCCCGGAGCGCATCGTCACGCACGCCGCGACCCGCGACGCAGCCGAACTCATCGGCAGGTCCCTGTCGGAGCACGGCTACGACGTCGGTTGCGCCCTCCTGCAGTCCGTCGAACTCGACACCCGGGCCTGGACGGAGAAGGAGCGGAGCGTCGCCTTCCTGCTCACGGGTCAACTCCAGCGGCGCGACGGGAGGGGAGCGGAGGGCCGTCCGGACGTTCCCCGTGATCCGGTCGTCCGGCCGGCGCGGTAGGCTGGCCGATCGTCGTACCGCATTTCGGCACCTTCATGCTTCGTAGGCCAATGTCCGGAAAGCGTGCCCGTTTTGGTGCCGTGTG
This sequence comes from Streptomyces sp. CRN 30, assembly GCF_034105845.1. Classification (NCBI taxonomy): domain Bacteria; kingdom Bacillati; phylum Actinomycetota; class Actinomycetes; order Kitasatosporales; family Streptomycetaceae; genus Streptomyces; species Streptomyces sp. CRN 30. The sequence continues at coordinate 8,926 of NZ_JAVRHI010000242.1, forward strand.
CGGTAGGGCGGTACCGAAGGGACGCGCAACGTGGCGCAGTCCACAGCGGGCCGTCGCGGATCAAGCTGACGCGACGGCGGAGCGACCGGGACAATGCCGGTGAACGGTCTTTGTCGTCCGTGCGGACGGGTCGTTTCGTGCCGCTCGGCACGCACGCTCGTTCTTCATCGCGGGGCGGTCGGTGCGCCGTTCCGGGCCAGCTGGACCAGAAGCACTTACCGATCGGCGAGGGGTTACGCATGACCGACACCGGCCAGGTCCCGGGCGAGGGACTGCCGGAGAGCGCAGGCATGGTGGAGCAGCCGGGCGTCCACGCGCCGGGTGCGTACACCTACCTCTCCGAGACCTCCGCCGAGGACGAAGAGCTGCTGCTGCCGGGGGCGCAGGGCGCCTGGGGCAACGAGGTGCCGCCACCCGCTCCCGAGCCGGTCGTCCAGGTCGTGCACGAGCCGGGTCCGCACGAGACGGACGGCCGGGACAGCGGAGCGGTGGACCTGAGCGCCGTCCGTACGTCCGAGACGCGCCCCGTCGCCCCCGGGGCCGCGCCCTTCCGCGCGCCGGTCGCGGCGCCCGTGCCCCAGTCGCCGGTCACCCGCCGCCCTCCCTACCTGGCCCCGCCGACCCCGGGCACCACCCCCAGCCCCGTCCGGTCCCTCGCCGACCGCGGCCCGGCCGGCGCTCCGACGCCGCCCGCCGCCGTACGGCACGCCGCACCGCCCGCGAGCGGCCCCGAGTACCTGGATGCGCCCCAGCACGCGGAGGCCACCACCGGGGCGTCGCCCTGGGTCACCGTGCCGGCGGCGGCTCCGGTGGCGGTTCCGGTGACCGCTCCGGCGCCCGCTCCGGTCCCGGAGGCTCCGGCTCCGGTTGCGACTGCGGCTCCAGCTGCGGAGGCGGCCGAGGACGAGGCGGTCGAGGGCGAGGCGGTAGCGACGCAGACCGTGCCGACCGAGCAGACCGTGCAGGACACCGAGGTCCAGCCGGAGCCGGAGCCGCAGCCTGAACCGGCCCCCGGGACCGCACCGGCTCCGCAGGCCGAGCAGCCCGCGGAGACGGAGGCCGAGGTCGAGGTCGAGGTCGCCGTGGCCGTGGACGGCCCGGCGGCCGGACAGGAAGAGCCGGCCGAGCAGAGCCGGAGCCAGGAGCCGACGCAGGAGCAGGAGCAGCAGCCCGCACACGAACTCCCGGTCGCCGAGGTGCCCCAGGCCGTCCAGGTCGCCGACGCCCCGGACGTGGCGGACGTGGCGGAAGCCCAGCCCGAAGCCCAGCCGCAGCCCGTCGAGCAGGACGCGCAGCCCACCGAGCAGGACGCCCGGCCCGTGGACGACCGGCCTGCCCCCGCGGCGGACGAAGCCGTCGTCCCCGCTCCGGATGCCGCCCTCCCGCCGGAGGAGGAGCAGCCGCCGGCACCCGCCGCCGAGGAGCAGGCCGGTCAGCAGGCGCAGGAAGCCCAAGAGGCCGTGCCCGCCGTCCCCGTCGAGGAAGACGTCGCGCCGCTCGAGGCCGTCGCCGAGGCGGCCCCCACGGCCCCGGCCGCCCACGCCGTGCCTCTGCCGGACGCCGTGCCCTCGGCCCAGCCACTGCCCGACGAGCAGCCGCTCCAGACCGACGAGCAGCCGGTCCGCACCGAGCAGCTGCTTCACCCCGAGCAGCCGCCGCAGGTGGAACAGCCCCGGGAAGCCCAGCCCACGGATGAGCCGGAGGTGACCGACGCGGAGCAGCCGCTCGCGGAGGAGGCACCCGGCGCCACGGTCCCCGCCCCTCGCCGGCCCGAGGCACCCGCCACGGCCGAGCCCGCGCCGGAACCCGCGGCTCCCCACGACGCGGTGCACCCCGCCGAGCTGCACCCCGACGTCGCGCAGAGCGCGGAGGACCTGGACACCAGGGCCGCCGACCAGGAGGACCAGGAGGACCAGGCGCCTCAGCAGGACCTGGCACCTCGGCAGGCCCCGGCACACCAGCAGCACCAGGAAGACCACCACCAGCAGCACCACCAGCACCACCAGGAAAACCAGGAAGAAGTGAGCACGGCCGCCGTGGCAGAAGCCCGAGAGCCCATCGGCCCCGCCGCCCCCGGCTACGACGACGCCGAGCGCGAAGCCGTGCTGCGCGTGATGCGCGAGCGCCGGGACGTCCGCAACGGCTTCCGTAGCGACCCCATCCCGCACGAGGTGCTGCTCCGCGTCCTGGAGGCGGCCCACACCGCGCCGTCGGTCGGGCACTCGCAGCCCTGGGACTTCGTCGTCATCCGCTCGGCGGAGACCCGGCGCGCGATGCACGAACTCGCCCAGCGCCAGCGGGACGCGTACGCGAAGTCGCTGCCCAAGGGCCGCGCCAAGCAGTTCAAGGAACTGAAGATCGAGGCCATCCTCGACACCCCGGTCAACATCGTCGTCACCGCCGACCCCACCCGCGGCGGCCGTCACACCCTGGGCCGCCACACGCAGCCGCAGATGGCGCCGTACTCCTCCGCGCTCGCGGTGGAGAACCTCTGGCTCGCGGCCCGCGCCGAGGGACTCGGCGTCGGCTGGGTCAGCTTCTTCGACGAGCGCGAGATGGTCCGCGTGCTCGGCCTGCCCGAGCACCTGGAGGTCGTGGCCTACCTGTGCGTCGGGTACGTCGACGAGTTCCCGGACGAACCCGAGCTGATGCAGGCGGGCTGGTCCAAGCGCCGCCCGCTGTCCTGGGTCGTGCACGAGGAGACGTACGGCCGCCGCGCGCTGCCCGGCGCCGAGCCGCACGACCTGCTCGCCGAGACCGTCGCCGGCATCCGCCCGCTGGACGCCAAGGCGCTCGGCGAGGCCTGGGAGCGGCAGAAGCGCATGACGAAGCCGGCCGGCGCGCTCGGCATGCTGGAGATCATCTCCGCGCAGCTGTCCGGCCTGTCACGCCAGTGCCCGCCGCCGATCCCGGAGCCCGCGGCCGTCGCGGTCTTCGCGGGCGACCACGGGGTGCACGCCCAGGGCGTCACCCCCTGGCCGCAGGAGGTCACGGCCCAGATGGTGGCCAACTTCCTGGGCGGGGGAGCGGTCTGCAACGCCTTCGCCACCCAGGTGGGCGCGGAGGTGTGCGTGGTGGACGTGGGCGTGGCCGCCGAGCTGCCCGCGACCCCGGGGCTGCTGCCCCGCAAGGTCCGCGCGGGCACGGCCGACATGACGACCGGTCCCGCGCTGACCCGCGAGGAGGTCAAGCAGGCCATCGAGGTCGGCATCGAGACCGCCCGCGACCTGGTGGCGGCGGGCAACAAGGCGCTGCTCACCGGTGAGATGGGCATCGCCAACACCACGGCGTCGGCCGCGCTGATCTCGGTGTTCGCGGACACCGATCCCGCCGAGGTCACCGGTCGCGGCACGGGCATCAACGACGAGACCCTCGCCCGCAAGACCGAGGTGGTGCGCCGTGCCATCGAGCTGCACCAGCCGGACCCGGCCGACCCGATCGGCGTGCTCGCCGCGTTCGGCGGCCTGGAGCACGCCGCGATGGTGGGCCTGCTGCTGGGCGGCGCGTCGCTGCGTACGCCGGTGATCCTGGACGGGGTCAGCGCGGGCGCCGCCGCCCTGGTGGCCCGCGCCATCGCCCCCGAGGTCCTGGCGGCCTGCATCGCGGGCCACCGCAGCGCGGAGCCGGGCCACGTGGCGGCCCTGAAGAAGCTGGGCCTGCGCCCCCTGGTCGACCTGGACCTGCGCCTCGGCGAGGGCACGGGCGCGCTCCTGGCCCTGCCGATGATCCAGAGCACGGCGCGGGCGATGCACGAGGTGGCGACGTTCGACTCGGCGGGAGTGACGGAGAAGTAGGCCCGGCAGGGCCGTACCGGCGGGAACCGGGGGTGACGCCCCCGGTCCCCGCATTTAAAATGCGCACGTCAGGGGCGCTCCGATGCCGCAGCACCCAGAGCTGTGGTAGCCCGTGCCGCAGCACCCGTCCCGCAGTAGCCCCGCAGGAAGCCGTACGCCGATGCCCATGGCCGAACACCCCGCCTACCCCGTAGGCCTCCGCCTCACCGGCCGCCGAGTGGTGGTCCTCGGCGGCGGCCAGGTCGCCCAGCGCCGCCTCCCGGCGCTGATCGCGGCGGGCGCCGACGTCCTCCTGGTGTCCCCCACAGCCACCCCCTCGGTCGAGGCGATGGCGGACGTGGGCGAGATCACCTGGGAGCGGCGCCCCTACGCCGACGGCGATCTCGCCGAGGCCTGGTACGCACTCATCGCCACCAGCGACCCCGCCGCCAACGCCGCCGCCTCCACCGAGGCCGACCGCCGGCGCGTGTGGTGCGTACGGTCCGACGACGCCGACGCCGCCACGGCCTGGACCCCGGCGACGGGACACAGCGAGGGCGTCACGGTCGCCGTCCTCACCACCAGCGCGAGCGACCGCGACCCGCGCCGCACCGCCGCCATCCGTGACGCCGTGGTCGAGGGCCTGCGCGACGGCACCCTCGTCGCCCCGCAGCACCGCACCCGCACCCCCGGCGTCGCCCTCGTCGGCGGTGGTCCCGGCGACCCGGACCTGATCACCGTGCGCGGCCGCCGCCTCCTCGCCGAGGCCGACGTCGTCATCGCCGACCGGCTCGGCCCGCGCGACCTGCTCGCCGAACTGCCGCCGCACGTCGAGGTGATCGACGCGGCGAAGATCCCCTACGGCCGGTTCATGGCCCAGGAAGCGATCAACAACGCGCTCGTCGAGCACGCCAAGCAGGGCAAGTCGGTCGTACGGCTGAAGGGCGGCGACCCGTTCGTCTTCGGTCGCGGCATGGAGGAGGTCCAGGCGCTCGCCGAGGCCGGCATCCCCTGCACGGTCGTCCCCGGCATCTCCAGCTCGATCTCGGTGCCGGGCGCGGCCGGCATCCCGGTCACCCACCGGGGCGTCGCCCATGAGTTCACCGTGGTCAGCGGCCATGTGGCGCCGGACGACGCGCGCTCCCTGGTCGACTGGCCGGCGCTGGCGAAGGCGCGCGGCACGCTGGTCGTCCTGATGGGCGTCGACAAGATCGGCAGAATCGCGGAGACCCTGGTCGCGCACGGCAGGCCCGCGGACACCCCGGTCGCCCTGGTCCAGGAGGGCACCACGGCCGCGCAGCGCCGGGTGGACGCCACCCTCGCCACGGTCGCGGAGACCGTGGTGGCCCAGGACGTGCGGCCGCCCGCGGTGATCGTCATCGGTGAGGTCGTGCGCGTGGGGCCGGGCACCGCCCCCGGCCGGCCGTAGGGAACACAGGGAACGAGGCAGCACGACCGTGGCCGAACTGATCACCATCGACGACCCCGACGACCCGCGCCTGCACGACTACACGGGCCTGACCGACGTGGAGCTGCGCCGTCGGCGCGAACCCGCGGAGGGCCTGTTCATCGCCGAGGGCGAGAAGGTCATCAGGCGGGCCGTCGACGCCGGTTACCCGATGCGTTCGATGCTGCTCTCCGCCAAGTGGGTCGAGGTCATGCGCGACGTCGTCGAGGACTTCCCCGCGCCGGTGTACGTGGTGGAGCCCGCGCTCGCCGAGCGCGTCACCGGCTACCACGTGCACCGCGGCGCCCTCGCCTCCATGGAGCGCAAGCCGCTGCCGGCGGCTGCGTCGGTGCTGGGGACCGCCCGCCGGGTCGTGGTCATGGAGTCGGTCAACGACCACACCAACATCGGCGCGATCTTCCGCTCGGCCGCCGCCCTGGGCATGGACGCGGTCCTGCTCTCCCCTACTTGCGCGGACCCGCTGTACCGGCGCAGCGTGAAGGTCTCCATGGGCGCGGTCTTCGCGGTGCCCTACGCACGGCTGGAGGCCTGGCCGAAGGACCTGTACGCGGTCCGCGAGGCGGGCTTCACGCTCCTCGCGCTCACCCCGGACGCCAGCGCCAGGACCCTCGACGAGGCGGCCCCGCACCGCATGGACCGGGTCGCCCTGATGCTCGGCGCCGAGGGCGACGGCCTGTCCCGGAAGGCCCTGACCGCGGCGGACGAACGCGTCCGCATCCCCATGGCCCACGGCGTCGACTCGCTCAACGTGGGCGCGGCGGCGGCGGTCGCCTTCTACGCGGTGACGGCGGGCCGCCCGGACGCCTGACCCCGGGGCACGGGCAGGTCCCGGCGCGCCCGGAGGCTCAGTCGCCGTCCGCGGTGGAGGCGAACCGCTCGCGCGTCTCCTCGCCCACCAGCGGCTCGTACGACTGCTCCTGCCGTACGTCCTCCCGCACGCGCCCGTCGCCCATCGACCGCTCCGGCCCCTGACAGCCCTGCGCGAGGGCGATGCCCAGCGCCACCAGCAGCGTCACCACGACGAAGACGACGATCCGCTGGCGCAGCAGCCGCGGGTTGGCGGGCCGCCGCCCGCCGGTGCCGTTGGTGCGGGGCGCGGGACGGCCGGCGCCGGAGCGCGGTG
>NZ_JAVRHI010000243.1:0-5181 GCF_034105845.1 Streptomyces sp. CRN 30
CCCGGGCGGACCCTGACCGTGCAGGGTGCCCGGCTGAACCGGCCGGACCGGGCGCCGGGCGAGCCGGACAACGTGCGCGCCGACGGGCAGTCCGTCCGGGTGCGCGGCCGGGGCGACGCGCTCGCCTTCCTCGTCGCCGGCACGGGTGGCGGCCGTTCCGCGAGCGGCCGGGGGACCGTCCGGTACGCCGACGGCACCCGTTCCGCGTACCGGCTGACCGCGCCCGACTGGCGCACCGGTCCGCTCGCCACCAAGGCGGTGGCGCTGCCGCACCGCAACACCCCGGACGGCCCGCGGGCCGGACGGACCCGGCTGTACGTGGTGACCGTGCCGATCGCGCGCGGTCGCGCGGTCGCGTCGGTGTCGCTGCCGCACAACCGTGCCGTGCACGTCTTCGACCTCGCGGTACGGCCCTCCGGACGCGGCTGGACCGGCACCTGGGCGGCCGCCACCTCCGGCTACACGTCGGTCGGGCCGTGGACGGACCGCACGCTGCGGCTGGTGGTGCACACCTCGGCGGGCGGCCCGCGGGTGCGGATCCGGCTCGACAACACCTTCGCCGCCGCGCCGGTGCGCATCGGGAGCGCCACGGTCGCCGTGCGGGCCCGGGGCGCCGTCCCGCGGAGCGCGCCGGTACCGCTGTCGTTCCGGGGCGCCAGGGGGACCGGGATCCCCGCCGGGGCGCAGGTGTACAGCGACCCGGTGGCCTTCGACGTACCGCCTGGCGGCGAGCTGCTGGTCAGCTTCCACCTGCCGGGGACGGTCATGGCGGCGCCCGTGCACCGGCGCGCGCTGCAGACCTCGTACGTCAGCCGGCGGGGCGATCACGCGCGGGACGCCTCGGCCGCCGCGTACACCTCGACGATCACCACCTGGCCGTTCCTGACCGGGGTGGACGTGGGGGGCGGGCCGGGCTCCGTCGTGCTGCTCGGGGACTCGATCACGGACGGCGAGAAGTCGACGCCCGACGCGAACCGGCGCTGGCCCGACGTACTGGCCGCGCGGCTGCGGGCGCGGGGCGCGGTGCCCCGCTACGGGGTGCTCAACCAGGGCGTCTCGGCGAACCGGGTGACCGGCGACCGCTATCCGGGGGACGGGGTCTCGGCCGACACGGGCGGGGTGAGCGCGCTGCACCGTCTCGACCGGGACGTCCTCGCGCAGACCGGCGTCCGGACCGTCCTCGTCTTCCAGGGCGTCAACGACGTCCGCGGGGGCTTCACCGCCGAGCGGGTGATCGCCGGGCTGCGGAAGATCGCCGTCCGGGGGCACGCGCGGGGGGTGCGCGTGCTGGCGGCGACGATCGCGCCGTGCGGGGGCGAGGCACGCTGCACGGCCGCCGCCGACGCCGAGCGGGTGGCGGTGAACGCGTGGCTGCGGAGGTCGGCGCAGTTCGACGGGGTGCTCGACTTCGACGCGGTGCTGCGGGACCCCGGCCACCCGTCGCGGCTGCTCCCGGCGTACGACAGCGGGGACCGTCTGCACCCGGGTGACGCGGGCCTGGCGGCCTTGGCGGAGTCGGTGGACCTGCGGCTGCTGCGGGGCTGAGGGCCTGCGCCCCGGCCGGCCCCGACGGGCCGACCGGCTCCCGCAGGCGGGCGGGCTAGACGTCCAGGTCCACCACGACCGGCGCGTGGTCGGAGGCGCCCTTGCCCTTGCGCTCCTCGCGGTCCACGTAGGCGTCGGTGACGGCCTTGGCGAAGGGCTCGTTGCCGTACACCAGGTCGATGCGCATGCCCCGGTTCTTCGGGAAGGCCAGCTGGCGGTAGTCCCAGTACGTGTAGGGGTGGTCGTACTTCAGGGGCCGGGGCACGACGTCCGTGAGGCCCGTCCCGCGCAAGGCGGTGAGGGCGGCGCGCTCGGCCTCGGTGACGTGGGTGGAGCCCTCGAAGACCGACCGGTCGAAGACGTCCTCGTCGGTCGGCGCCACGTTGTAGTCGCCCAGCACCGCGAACGGGCGGCCGCCGGCGGCGTCGTCCGCGACGGCGGCCCGCAGGGCCTCGAACCACTGGAGCTTGTACGCGTAGTGGGGGTGGCCCACCTCGCGGCCGTTCGGCACGTACACCGACCAGACGCGGACCGGGCCGCACGTCGCGGAGACGGCGCGGGGCTCCTCGGCGCCCTCGTAGCCCGGGTCGCCGGGCAGGCCCTTGACCACGTCCTCGAGGCCGACGCGGGAGAGCACCGCCACGCCGTTCCACCGGCCGGTGGCGTTGACCGCCGCCTCGTAGCCCAGCTCGCGCACCTCGTCGAAGGGGAACCTCTCCTCGGCGATCTTGGCCTCCTGGAGGCACAGCACGTCCGTGCCGCTGCTCTCCAGCCAGGCCAGCAGCCTGGGCAGACGGGCGGTGATCGAGTTGACGTTCCAGGTCGCGATGCGCATGCGTCCCAACCTACCCGGAGGGTCCGACAACGCCCCTCACAGTTCCGCCGACGCCCCCGGGGCCAGCCGCTGGTGGTCCGTGCCGCCCAGGGCGCCGATCTGGTTGTCGTAGACCGGCCGGGCGAGGTCGGTCAGCAGGGCGTCGTGGACGTCGTAGGCGCGCTGCGGCTTCACCTCGCGGACGTAGTCGATGACCTCGGAGATCTTGCTCCAGGGGGCCATGACCGGGAGCAGCAGCGTCTCGACGGGGTGGCCGGGAACGGTGAGGGCGTCGCCCGGGTGGAAGACGCGGCCGCCGTCGACGAGGTACCCGACGTTGGTGATGCGCGGGATGTCCGGGTGGATCACGGCGTGCAGTTCGCCGTGCACCTGGACGTCGAAGCCGGCCGCGGTGAACGTGTCGCCGTGGCCGACCGTGTGCACGCGTCCGGGGAACGCCGCCGAGATCTTCTCGGCGACGGAGCGCAGGGTCCAGATCTCGGCGCCCGGGACGGCCTCCAGGGCCGCCCGCAGCCGCCCCTCGTCGAAGTGGTCGGGGTGCTCGTGCGTGATCAGGACGGCGTCCGCCCCGACGGCGGAGTCCGCCTCGCTGAAACCGCCGGGGTCGATGACGAGCGTCCGCCCGTCCTTCTCGAGCCGGACGCAGGCGTGGGACTTCTTCGTCAGCTTCATGGTTCCATCCTGCGCCCGTACCCCCCGCCCCTCACTCCTGGGGGGTCGTCTCCTCCTGGATGACCTCCTGGGCCACCCGGAAGGCGCTGTGCGCGGCCGGGACGCCGCAGTACACCGCCGCCTGGAGCAGCACCTCCCTGATCTCCGCCGGGGTGAGCCCGTTGCGCAGGGCGGCCCGGGTGTGGGAGGCGAACTCCTCCAGGTGGCCGCCGGCGACCAGCGCGGTCAGGGTGACGCAGCTCCGGGTGCGCCGGTCCAGCCCCGGCCGGTTCCACACCTCGCCCCAGGCGTACCGGGTGAGGAACTCCTGGAAGTCCCCCGAGAACTCGTCCGCCGAGGACAGCGCCCGGTCGACGTGCGCGTCGCCGAGCACCTCGCGGCGGACCTTCAGCCCGGCGTCGTACGGGTCGGGCCGGACCGCGCCCGCGGGCTGCGCGGCGGCCGGGGCGATCTCGGCGACGGGCCCGGCGGCCTGCGGCGGCACGGCGGGCGCCGCATGCGGGACGGCCGCCGGGATGGCGACGTGCCCGGTGGCCGTGTCGTACCCGGGTGCGGGCTGCCAGGCCGAGGAGAAGTGCCGCACCAGCAGGTCGGTGACCGCGGCGGGCTGTTCGACGGGGACGAGGTGCGAGGCGCCGGGGACGACCGCGAGCCGGGCGTCCGGGATGCCCGCGACCAGGGTGCGGGCCTCGGCGGGCCCGGTGACCTGGTCGTCCGATCCGACGAGGACCAGCGTCGGCACGCCGACCCGGCCGAGTTCGGCCCGTACGTCGAACGCGGCGAGCGCCTCGCAGGCCGTGATGTAGCAGCCGGGATCGGTGGTGCGCACCATCTGTACGGCCCACTCGGTGATCGCGGGCTGGGCGGCCGCGAAACCACCGGTGAACCACCGCTCCGGCGACGAACGGGCGATCGGGTCCAGTCCGTTCGTCCGTACGATCACGCCGCGCTGCCGCCACTCGTCCGCCGTGCCGAAGCGCGGCGAGGCGGCGATCAGCGCGAGCGAGGCCAGGCGCTCGGGACGGCGCAGCGCGAGCTCCACGCCGACGGCGCCGCCGAGCGAGCAGCCCGCGTAACCGAAGCGCTGGATCCCGAGCCCGTCGAGGGTGGCCAGCAGCCGCGTCGCCAGCTCGCTGACCGAGCCCGCCGGGTGCGCGGGGGCACCGCCGTGGCCCGGCAGGTCGAACCGGACGATGCGCCACTGCTTCGAGAGCTCGGGGACCTGGCGGTCCCACATGTGCCACGTCGTGCCGAGCGAGGGGCCGAGGATGATGACCGGGGCGTCCTCCGGACCGTCCAGGCGGTACTGGAGGACGGGCGTCTGCGTCTCACTCACCGCTCCACGCTAGCGTCCCCGCGGGCGTACTCCGCCCTCGGACCCCCGTCCCCCGCGTCCGGTTCCAGGGGATCGGCGGTGGACCCTCACACGATCTTCACCTGATGCGGCAGGTGGGCGGCTCTCTCACAGGTCGTCCGCTCACAGGTCGTCGGCCGCGCCCAGGCCCATCAGGGCGCCCACCGGATCCGGGTCGCAGGTGCCGCGGGGCCACCAGTCGTCGCGGTCCGGTTCCGACTCGTAGGGGTACCACAGGCCGTCCCGGCCCAGGCGGAGCTGGACGTGGCCGCCGGGGTGGGTGAGGCGGTTGCGCCAGGGACGGAACGCGGGGAGGTCGGCGGCGCGCAGCAGCGGGCGGGCGCGGTCGAAACGGCCCGCCGGGGGGTCCCAGGGCTCCTCGAGGACGGTGAGCCCGTCCGGTCCGCCCTGGCGCCAGGCGGCCACCGCGCGGGCCAGGTCGGCCGGGGTGCGGCCGGTGGCGGCGGCCAGCGAGGAGTAGAGGGCGCGGGTGGCGGCGGTGAGCCCGGAGCCGGGGCGGGCGGCGGCGAGCCGTACCGCGTCCTGCCAGAGCGTGAGGTCCGCGATCGGGTCGTGGCCGGTGGTCAGCAGCGCGTACGCGCGGGCTGCCGCGTCGGTGGCCAGCTGGTCCAGGACGAACGGGTCGGGGCCGCCCGGCGCGCCCGGGTAGACGGGGGGCTGCCCCGGGTGCGGGAGCGGGGGCGGCGGCGCGGGGAGCGGCGGCAGCGCGCGTACGGCCAGGGCGTCGGCATCCCCAGGGTGGCCCTGGAGGACG
>NZ_JAVRHI010000244.1:0-8817 GCF_034105845.1 Streptomyces sp. CRN 30
CCCGGACGCGGCGCGGCCGGACGCGCGGCCTGCGCGGGAGTGGGTGCCGCCGGCCGTGCCGGGGCAGCCTTGCGGGGGGCGGACTTGGCGCCCCCGTTGCCCTGCTGGAGGGCGTCAGTCAGCTTGCGTACAACGGGCGCCTCGATCGTCGAGGACGCCGAACGGACGAATTCACCGAGTTCCTGGAGCTTGGCCATGACGACCTTGCTCTCCACCCCGAACTCCTTGGCGAGTTCGTATACCCGGACCTTAGCCACTTCGCTCCTTTGAGGTCCGGGTTGCGTCCGGACCGTCGCTACTTCATGGGCGTACTCATCGCGTACTCATCGAGTGCTCATCGCAATCTCGACCTGCTTTCAGACTCGCGAGGTACCAGAGCCGCACGGGGTTCCGTGCGGCACGTCTTACATGTCGCTCGTACAGCGACTCTCCGCCTGATCGACGTGATGGCGCAACACCTTTGTGTCGAGCGGTCCCGGGACACGCAGCGCCCGCGGGAACGCCCGGCGGCGTACCGCCTGGTCGAGACAGACAGGGGCGGGGTGTACGTACGCACCCCGGCCGGGCAGCGTACCGCGAGGATCGGGAACGCACTGCTCCTCGACCGCCACGATGCGCAGCAGATCGGCTTTGGCCGCTCGCTCCCGACACCCGACGCAGGTGCGTTCAGGGCGTGCGCGGGCGAGCGTCCGGCCAGACACGCTCAAGTCTACCTCCCCGCGCCGACACCATCCCTTTGGGGCGGTAATCGAACAGTTGCCGTGCACAAAGCTGACGTGATCTGAGCGACATTCGGCTCAGATCTATTCCCCCGCGTCCGCCCCGGGTCAGTCGGCCTGCGGCTCCGTGTCCGGGCGGATGTCGATGCGCCAGCCGGTGAGACGGGCTGCGAGGCGGGCGTTCTGCCCCTCCTTGCCGATCGCCAGCGACAGCTGGTAGTCGGGGACTGTCACGCGCGCGGAGCGGGCCGCGAGGTCCACGACCTCGACCTTGGAGACGCGGGCCGGGGAGAGGGCGTTCGCCACCATCTCGGCCGGGTCGTCCGACCAGTCGACGATGTCGATCTTCTCGCCGTTCAGCTCGCCCATGACGTTGCGCACCCGGCCGCCCATGGGGCCGATGCAGGCGCCCTTGGCGTTCAGGCCGCTGCGGGTGGAGCGGACCGCGATCTTCGTGCGGTGACCGGCCTCACGCGCGATGGCGGCGATCTCCACCGAACCGTCGGCGATCTCGGGCACCTCGAGCGCGAAGAGCTTCTTCACCAGGTTGGGGTGCGTACGGGAGAGCGTCACGGAGGGTCCGCGCACGCCCTTCGCCACCCGGACGACGTAACTGCGCAGCCGCATGCCGTGCTGGTACGACTCACCGGGGACCTGCTCCTGCACCGGCAGGATGGCCTCCAGCTTGCCGATGTCGACGAGCACGTTCTTCGGGTCGCGGCCCTGCTGGACGACACCGGTGACGATGTCGCCCTCACGGCCGGCGTACTCGCCGAGCGTGGCGTCGTCCTCGGCGTCCCGCAGGCGCTGCAGGATGACCTGCTTGGCGGTGGTGGCGGCGATGCGGCCGAAGTCGGACGGCGTGTCGTCGAACTCGCGCGCCTCCTGCCCCTCCTCCAGGTCCTCGGGGTCCTCCTTCGCCCACACGGTCACATGGCCGGATTCCCGGTCGAGCTTCACGCGCGCGTGGCGTCGGCTTCCCTCGGTGCGGTGGTAGGCGATGAGGAGGGCCGACTCGATCGCCTCGACCAGCAGGTCGAAGGAGATCTCCTTCTCCCGCACCAAGCCCCGCAGGGCACTCATGTCGATGTCCACGGCTACGCCTCCTCCTCTTCCTTCATGTTCTTGTCGCTCACGCTGTCCGCGCTGTCCGCGCTGTCCTTGCGGTTGAACTCGACCTGGACCCGCGCCTTGTCGACGTCGGCGAGGGCGAGCCGGCGCGTGGTGGCCCTGCGGCCCTTCACGCCGGGGACCTCCAGGTCGAGGCCGTCCTCGTCCACGGCGAGGATCCGCGCGACCAGGTCGCCGCCCTCGCGCAGTTGGAACCTGACCAGACGGCCGGTGGCGCGCACGTAGTGCCGGTGCTCGGTGAGGGCGCGCTCGGCGCCCGGGGTACCGACCTCCAGGGTGTACTCGCCCTCGCCCATCGCGTCCGTCTCGTCGAGCCTGGCCGAGAGAGCGCGGCTCACCTCGGCGACGGCGTCCAGATCGGCGCCCGTGTCGGAGTCGACGACGACACGCAGCACACGCTTGCGTCCGACCGAGTCCACTGCGATCTCTTCGAGATCCAGGCCCTGGGAGCTGACGAGCGGTTCGAGCAGTTCTCGCAGCCTCTCGCTCTGGGTGGTGCTCATCCGGGTGACTCCTCGGCCGCGTGTGCTGTTGTGGGAAGGGCGCGTGTCAGCTCAAAGGGTATCCGGTCCCGCGGGGTGTTGCGGTCCACCCGGGCACCACCGGCGTCCGCCGGACGGCGCGCTGACAACCGGTGCGCCGGTGCGCGGGTACGGTGATCACACGTCAACCGCTCTTCCGTTCGTACGACTCTGCCGAGGACGTCTGCCGTGCCGTTCACCCTGCCGTCGCGCGCCCTTCGGGGGCCGCGCAGAAGGACGCTGCTCGTCACCGCCGCGGGCGCGGTGCTGCTGAGCGGCTGCACGTCCGACAGCGGCCCGGAGCCCGACGAGGGCGACACCCGGGCCGCCGAGCGGGCACGCGCGCGCGTGGCCCGCGACAGCGCGGCACTCGCCGAGCGGTACGCGGCCGTCATCGCCGCGTATCCGGAGCTGACGGAGCTGCTGACACCGCTGCGGGCCGAAGTCGTCCGCCACGCCGAGGCGTTCGGGGACAGCGGTGCGTCCACCGGCACACCGGGCGCGGCCTCGGCCTCGGCCTCGCCCTCGGCGGCGCCCTCCGCGGTACCGGCCGGGGCGGGGGCCGCGCTGGCCGGGCTGGCGACGGCCGAGACGGAGCTCGCGGACCGCCGGACGAAGGCTCTGCTGCAGGTGGACGGTGAAATGGCGCGGCTGATGGCGTCCGTGGCGGCGGCCGGGGCGGGGCACGCGTTCCTGCTGAGGGAGGGTGCGAAGTGAGCGGGACGGCGGGCACGGGCAGCGCGGCGCGGAAGGCCGAGCTCCGGGCGCTGCAGGCGGCGCTCGCGGCGGAGCACGCCGCGGTGTACGGGTACGGAGTGGTGGGCGGCCGGATAGGCGAGAGCCGGCGGGCCGACGCGCGCGCCGGGTACGACGCCCATCGCGCCCGGCGTGACGAGCTCGCGCGCGCCGTGCGCGACCTGGACGGCAGCCCCGTGGTCGCGGACGCCGCGTACGCGCTGCCGTTCACCGTCGGGGACGGCGACTCCGCCGTACGCCTCGCCATCGAGCTGGAGGAACGGGTGGCCGGGGTGTACTCCGACCTCGTACGGGCATCCGAGGGCGACCGGAGGCGTACGGCGGCCGAGGCGCTGCGTGAGGCGGCGGTGCGCGCCGTGCGGTGGCGGAACGGGAGCGTAGCCTTCCCTGGTCTCGCCGAGCGGACGGCCGCACCGGCCCCGTCGGCGACTCCGCACATGTGAACGCGACCTCGAAGGGAACGACTCGCGCATGGCTTTCGAACCGCCCCGGCGTGTCGTGCGCGCCCTCGCCGAGACACCGCACCCCGGGGCCGACGAGGCCGGCGACTGGCTGGAGCGGCTGCCCGAGCTGGTCCGCCGGGCGGTCGGGCCACGCGGGTTGACCGTCGAGCGGGTGCAGGCACCGGGCGGGCGCAGCAGCGTCGTCCTCCTCGTGCGGCGGCCCGACGGTTCCCCGGCCGTGCTGAAGCTGGCACCGCCGCGGGCCCGGCCCGCCGGCGAGCGGGCGGCCCTCGCGCACTGGGACGGGCGGGGAGCGGTGCGGCTGCTCGACGACGAGCCCGGGCACGCCGAGGGGGAGCTCCTGCTCGAGCGGCTGCGGCCCGACCGGTCGGTCCGGTCGCTGCCCGAGGCCAAGGCGCTGCTGGAGGCCGCGGGGACGCTGCGCCGGCTGTGGGTGGAGCCGCCCGGCGGGCACGTCTTCGAGACCGTGGCGGAGCGCACCGGCCGGCAGGCCGGGGCCATGCGGGCGGACGCGGACGCCGACACCGATGTGGCACCGCTGGTCGACGCGGCGCTCGCGGTCCGCGAGGAGCTGCTCGCGGCCCCGCCCGAGGAGCTGCTGCTGCACGGCACGTTCCGGCAGAGCAAGGTGCTCGCCGGGGAGCGCGTGCCCTGGCTGGCCGTCGGTCCCGACCCGGTGGTCGGCGAGAGCGCGTTCGACCTGGCCCGGCTGGTGCGGGACCGGGTGGAGGACCTGATCGCCTCGCCCTCGGGGGCGTCCATCACGCGGCGCCGGGTGAAGCGGCTCGCCGAGTCGCTGGAGGTGGACCAGGAGCGGCTGCGTGGCTGGACACTGTTCCGGGCCGTGGAGTCGGGGGTGCGGGCCCGCCGGGTGGGCCGGCCGCAGGACGCGGAGCTGCTGCTGGAGTTCGCGGGCTGGCTGTAGACGCCCACGGTGCACACGTGCGAGGGGCCCCTGCCGCGGATGCGGCAGGGGCCCCTCGCGGCAGCGGTTACGCCGTCAGGCGGGCGATCGCCTCGTCGACCGTCAGCTCCTCGCGCTCACCGGTGCGGCGGTCCTTGAGCTCCAGCACCCGGTCGCCGGAGCGGCGGCCCGCCACCAGGATCGTGGGCACGCCGATGAGTTCGGCGTCGGTGAACTTCACGCCGGGGGACACGCCCGCGCGGTCGTCCACCAGGACGCGCACGCCGGCCGCACCGAGCGCCTCGGAGACCTCCAGCGCCAGCTCGGTCTGCAGGGCCTTGCCCGCGGCGACCACGTGGACGTCGGCCGGGGCGACCTCCTTCGGCCAGCACAGGCCCTGCTCGTCGGCCGTCTGCTCGGCGAGCGCGGCCACGGCGCGGGAGACGCCGATGCCGTACGAGCCCATGGTCACGCGGACCGGCTTGCCGTTCTGGCCGAGGACGTCGAGCTGGAAGGTGTCGGCGTACTTGCGGCCCAGCTGGAAGATGTGGCCGATCTCGATAGCGCGGTCCAGCTTGAGGCCGGTGCCGCACTTGGGGCAGGGGTCGCCCTCCTCGACCACGACCACGTCGAGGTACTGGTCGACCTCGAAGTCACGGCCGACGACGACGTTCCGCGCGTGCTTGCCGTCCTTGTTGGCGCCCGTGATCCAGGAGGTGCCGGGGGCGACGCGCGGGTCGGCGAGGTAGCGGACCTTCTCCAGGCCCTGCGGGCCGACGTAGCCGCGCACCAGGTCGGCGCGGCCCTCGAAGTCCTCGGCGGTGACGAGCTCGACGACCGCCGGGGCCAGGTGCTCGCCCAGCTTGCCGAGGTCGACCTCGCGGTCACCGGGGACGCCGACGGCGACGATCTCGCCGTCGACCTTCACCAGCAGGTTCTTCAGCGTGGCGGAGGCCGGGACGCCGAGGTGCTCGGCGAGCGTCTCGATGGTCGGGGTGTCGGGGGTGTCCAGCTCCTCGACGGCCCCGTGCTCCGCGCCCTCGACCGGCTGCAGCGCGAAGGTGACGGCCTCGGTGTTGGCCGCGTAGTCGCAGTTCGGGCAGTCGGCGAAGGTGTCCTCGCCGGCCGGGGCGGGGGCCAGGAACTCCTCCGAGGCCGAGCCGCCCATGGCGCCCGAGACGGCGGAGACGATGCGGTGGTCCAGGCCGAGGCGCGCGAAGATCTTCCGGTAGGCCTCGCGGTGCAAGCGGTACGACTCCGCCAGGCCCTCGTCGGTGGTGTCGAAGGAGTACGAGTCCTTCATCTGGAACTCGCGGCCGCGCAGCACGCCGGCGCGCGGGCGGGCCTCGTCCCGGTACTTCGTCTGGATCTGGTAGAGCATGACCGGCAGGTCCTTGTAGGACGTGACCTGGTCCTTCACCACGAGGGTGAAGATCTCCTCGTGGGTCGGGCCGAGCAGGTACTCGGCGCCCTTGCGGTCCTTCAACCGGAAGAGCTGGTCGCCGTACTCGTCCCAGCGGGCGGAGGCCTCGTACGGCTCCTTGGGCAGCAGGGCCGGGAGGAGGACCTCCTGGGCGCCGATCGCGTCCATCTCCTCGCGGATGACGCGGGAGACGTTGTCGAGGACCTTCTTGCCGAGCGGCAGCCAGGTCCAGATGCCGGCGGCGTTGCGGCGCACGTAGCCGGCGCGGACGAGGAGCTTGTGGTTGAGCGTCTCGGCGTCCGCCGGGTCGTCACGCAGTGTCTTGACCATCAAACGGGACATGCGCTGGACCTGGGCCATGATTCTCGACTCCTGCTGCGTAAGGGTGATGGCCCCGAGGTTAGCCCTGCGGTACGGGGCGGCGGAAATCGATAACCCGCGCGGCGGCGGTGGGCCCGGCGGTCACCTGCGGCGCAGCGGCAGCGCGGCGCCCATCACGGCGTACGGCATCGGGGCGCTGGGGAAGATCACCTGCCGGGCCAGGTCCTCGTAGCCGAGCGAGCGGTACAGACCGCGGGCGGGGCTGTCGGTGTCGATCGCGGAGAGGATGGACCGCGGCTCGGTGGCGCTGTCGGTGAGGCCGGTGATCAGGGCCCGGCCGATGCCCCGGTTCTGGTGGCGCGGATGGACGTGCAGCTCGGTGATCACGAAGGAGTCGTGCAGCCAGGACTCGTGCCCCCGGGCGCGCAGGTACGGCTCGACGACGGTGGACCACCAGTGCGTGTGGTCGTTGGGCATGCCGTAGACGAAGCCGACGAGTCCCCCGTGCGCGGTGGTGGCGCCGAGGGAGCGGGCGCCCGGCTGGGTCAGGTGGCGCAGCACGATCTGCCGGCGGACGGCCACCTCGTCGGCGCCGAGCCCGAAGGCCACGGCCTGCACGGCGAGCGCCTCGTCGACACGTGCGGAGAGGTCCAGCGGGCCGATCACGATGTCGTCGGAGTGCTGGTGTGCGTGACCGGGAAGGCGCATGTGGGGAGAGTACAGGGGGCCGGGAGCCGTCGTCGGGGGACGGCCCACGGGCGGCCGTCCGTGCCGTGCGGCACCCTCAGAACAGGACGCTCATGAACGCGCCGACTTCCTCGAAGCCCACCCGCCGGTACGTGCGCCGCGCGGGCGTGTTGAAGTCGTTGACGTACAGGCTCGCCACCGGGGCCACGTCCGCCAGCGCGTAGCGCAGGACGGCGGCCATGCCGGGTGCCGCAAGTCCGTGGCCGCGGTACTCGGGGGCGACCCAGACGCCCTGGATCTGGCAGGCCAGGGGCGTGGCCGCGCCGATCTCCGCCTTGAAGACGACCTTGCCGTCAGCGTCGAGGCGGGCGAACGAGCGGCCGGAGCCGACGAGTTCCGCGACGCGGGCCTGATAGAGCAGTCCGCCGTCGCCGGCGAGCGGGGAGACACCGACCTCCTCGGTGAACATCGCCACGCACGCAGGCATGATCGTCTCCATCTCGTCCTTGCGCATGCGGCGCACGTACGGGTCCGGAGCGATGCCGGCGGGGAGCCGGTCGGCGACCATCAGCGGCTGGTGGGTGCGGACCTCGCGGGCGGGTCCCCAGCTCGGTTCGAGCAGCCGCCACAGCTGGGCGGTGGGCTCGGCGGGGCCGACGACGGAGGAGCAGCGGCGGCCGGTGCGGCGGGCGCGGTCGGCGAAGGCGCGTACGGCCCGGGGGGTGGCGCAGATGGGGACGAGGTTGGCGCCCGCGTAGCACAGGGAGGTGAGCGTGCCGTTCTCGTACCAGCCCCACATCTCGCCGCCGAGCCGCCAGGGGTCGAGGCCCGCGGCCTGCACGCGGGACCTCACGAAGGCGTTCGCGACCGGCTCGCGGTCGAGGACGGCGAGGGCGGCGTCCAGGTCACTCGGTTCGAGGACCCTGGTGGTGGTCTGGGTCAACACGTGCGGGGGCCTCATCGTGGGATTCGCTGATCTCCGCACTGTACCTGGCGAAATTGTGGGGCGCCGGGTCGTGGCGGTGACCGCAGTTCACCGCCCCCGCCGCCCCCGTCCCCGCCGTGGGGCGGGGGCGGCGGTCACGAGAAACGTTCCGGCCGCCCCGGGTGCTCCGGCTCAGCCCGCGACCGACACCGACGGCTCGCCCGAGGTCACGCCGTCGGCCTCCATCTGCTCGGCGATCTTCATGGCCTCCTCGATGAGCGTCTCCACGATCTTCGACTCGGGCACCGTCTTGATGACCTCGCCCTTCACGAAGATCTGCCCCTTGCCGTTGCCGGACGCGACACCCAGGTCCGCCTCACGGGCCTCACCCGGACCGTTGACCACACAGCCCATGACCGCCACGCGCAGCGGCACCTCCATGCCGGTGAGACCCGCCGTGACCTCCTCGGCCAGCTTGTACACGTCCACCTGCGCCCGCCCGCACGACGGGCAGGACACGATCTCCAGACCGCGCTGCCGCAGGTTCAGCGACTCCAGGATCTGGTTGCCGACCTTGATCTCCTCCACCGGCGGCGCGCTCAGCGACACCCGGATCGTGTCGCCGATGCCCTCCGCGAGCAGCGCGCCGAAGGCCACGGCGGACTTGATGGTGCCCTGGAAGGCCGGGCCCGCCTCGGTCACGCCCAGGTGGAGCGGGTAGTCGCACTGGGCGGCCAGCTGCCGGTAGGCGTTGATCATCACGACCGGGTCGTTGTGCTTCACCGAGATCTTGATGTCGCGGAAGTCGTGCTCCTCGAAGAGGGACGCCTCCCACAGCGCGGACTCCACCAGCGCCTCGGGAGTGGCCTTGCCGTACTTCTGCAGCAGCCGCCGGTCCAGCGAGCCCGCGTTCACGCCGATGCGGATCGGCGTGCCGTGCTCCTTCGCCGCCTTCGCGATCTCCTT
>NZ_JAVRHI010000245.1:0-14496 GCF_034105845.1 Streptomyces sp. CRN 30
GCGCTCGCCGTGGCCGGCGCCCCGGCCGCGTCGGCCTACCCGCCGCCCGGCGACGGGGGCGGCGACGTCCCGTACTCCCACCAGCAGGGCCGCCCCAAGAGCCCGATCGACTTCGGCCCGTTCGAGGTGCCACGGCGCGGCGACGGCACCGGCGCCGGTCTGCCGTTCGGCGTCTCGGGCCGCCAGGATCGCTGAGCAGGGCGCCGCGACCGTACGGGAGTACGGTCGGCGGCGCCGTATTCAGCGGTCGCGCCGGGTCATCGCCTGTGCCACCGCGTGCAGCTGCCGGTACGCCTCCGGCGCCGGCCGGGCGCCCGCCAGCGCCCGCAGGGCGGCCGTGACCTGCCGCTGTGCCTCCCGCTCCGTGGCCGCCCGGCCCCCGGCCTCCTCCACCAGCCGCGCCGCCGCCGCGACGGCGGCCGCGTCCAGCGGTCCGGGCCGCCCGTACAGCTCCGCCAGTCCGCGGCCGGCCGCGCCGTCGTCGGCCAGTGCCACCACCACCGGCAGGGACTTCTTCCGGGCGGCGAGGTCCGCGCCGACGGGTTTCCCGCTGCGCCGGCTGTCGCCCCAGATCGCCAGCAGGTCGTCGGCGCACTGGAACGCCACGCCGAGGCGCCGACCGAACTCCCGCAGGGCGGCGACCCGGCGCTCGTCCGCCCCCGCCAGCACCGCGCCCAGCGCGCAGGCCCCGCCCATCAGCGCACCCGTCTTGCCCTCCGCCATGGCCAGGTAGTCGCGGGCCCCGACCCGCTCCTCCCGTTCGAAGGCGACGTCCTGGCTCTGCCCGCGCATGAGGTCGGCCAGTGTCGCCACCAGTTCCCGCAGCGCCGCGGCGCCCCGCACCCCGGGCACGGCGGACAGCGTCCGCAGGGCGACCACCAGCAGTGCGTCGCCCGCCAGCACGGCCGCCGGGGTGCCGTAGACCGTCCAGGCCGCGGGGCGGTGCCGCCGCAGCGGGTCCCCGTCGATCACGTCGTCGTGCAGCAGCGAGAAGTCGTGCACGAGCTCCACGGCGACGGCCCCCGGCACCGCGCACTCCGCCGTGCCGCCCACCGCCCTGGCCGCGAGGAAGACCAGGGCCGGCCGTACCGCCTTGCCGCCCGGCCGCCCGCCCGGCTCCGCAGCCGGGGACGGGGGCCGTCCGTCCGCCGGGTGCCAGCCGCGGTGGTAGCCCTCGATCAGCCGTTCGGGTTCCGGCAGTTCCGCCACCGCCTCGCGCAGCGCGGGCACCAGCAGCTCCCCCGCCCACTCCAGTGAGCCGCCCTGTTCCGGGACACGTGCCTCCGACCCCGCCGCGGTCAGCCCCGCCGTACCGCTCATCCCGGGTCACCTCCGCCCACGCCCGCGCCGTCCACCGCCTCGGCAGCTCACGAGACACCACCGGCCGAGGGCTCCGCCACCGGCCACACCCGTCGCACCCGTACACACGTGCCGAAAACCGCCTGGACAGCCGACAGAGGCCGGGCGGTCCAGTGGTCGCCGCGGATGCCGGCCAGTGTCTCCTCGTCGCCGCCGCGTCCGGGGAGGTTGCCGTGAAACCCGCGAAAGGTTCGAAAATTTTCGCCCCGCCGGTCTGCCGCCCATCGATTGACGCACCGTGCCCCGCTGGCGACACTCCGAGGGATTGCACCCAACAGAAACCACCAGACTCACACAGGACGTGTCATGCGCCGCACCGCTGGCTCACCGTACGCCGGATACCTCTTCGCCTATTTCACGGGCGAGGGCACGGCCGACGGCGAGCAGATCCGCTACGCCCTGAGCCGCGGCAACGACGCCCTGCACTGGCGCGAGCTCAACGCGGGCAGACCGGTGCTCGCCTCCACCACCGGCGAGAAGGGCCTCCGCGACCCGTTCGTGATCCGCTCCCCCGAGGGCGACCGGTTCCACATGCTCGCGACCGACCTGCGCATGTACCAGGGCTCCAGCGGCAGCTGGGACGAGGTCCAGCGGCACGGCAGCAGGTCGATCATGGTCTGGGACTCCACGGACCTCGTGAACTGGACCGACCAGCGCCTGGTCGAGGTCTCCGCCGGGAACGCGGGCAACACCTGGGCGCCCGAGGCCCACTGGGACGACGAGCTCGACGCGTACGTCGTCTTCTGGGCGTCCAAGCTGTACGCCGACGACGACCCGGACCACACCGGCTCCTCGTACAACCGGATGATGTACGCCACCACCCAGGACTTCCGCACCTTCAGCGAGCCGCGGGTCTGGAGCGACCCCGGCTACTCGGTGATCGACTCGACGGTCGTGGCGCACGAGGGCACGTACTACCGCTACACCAAGGACGAGCGGAACCCCGGTTCCTCCAGTCCCTGCTCGAAGTTCATCACCGGCGAGAAGGCCACCTCGCTCACCGACACCTCGTACGAGTTCGTCGCGGACTGCATCGGCGGCGGTGCCCTGGAGCGCGGTGAGGGCCCCACGGTGTTCAAGTCGAACACCGAGGACAAGTGGTACCTGTTCATCGACGAGTACGGGGGCCGCGGCTACGTGCCGTTCGAGACGACGGACCTGGACTCGGGCGAGTGGACGGTGTCGGAGGACCACCAACTGCCCGCGAGCCCGCGGCACGGCACGGTGATCCCGGTGACGCAGGAGGAGTACGACCGGCTGCTGGCCGCGTACCCGGTGAGCCCCACCTCGCTCGTGGACGCCACGGCGCGCGGCCAAAGGGGGTACGCGGTCGTCACCGAGGAGTCCGCCAAGGTCGTCCTGCCGATGGAGCCGGAGGCCGACCTGCGGCGGCTCGCCCCGGAGCTGTGGGCCGGCGAGGGCGCGAAGGTGAGCCCGGTCTCCGGTACGCCGCGCGACTTCCGCGAGCCGCAGTCGTACACGGTGACGGCGGCGGACCGGACGCGGCGCACCTGGACGGTCGAGGCGGTGCCCACCCGCAGCCCGGTCCTGCCCGGCCTGTACGCCGACCCGGACGTCCGGTACATGGACGGCCGCTACTGGGTCTACCCGACGACCGACGGCTTCGCGGGCTGGGGCGGCACGCGGTTCAAGGCGTTCTCGTCGAAGGACCTCGTCCACTGGACGGACCACGGCGTCGTCCTCGACCTGGGGCCGGACGTGTCCTGGGCCGACCGGCACGCCTGGGCCCCGGCGATCGCCGAGCGCGACGGGAAGTACTGGTTCTACTTCTGTGCGGAGCAGCAGATCGGCGTCGCGGTCGCCGACTCCCCCGCCGGCCCGTTCCGGGACGCCCTGGGCAAGCCGCTGATCGGCAGGACCGACTACCCGGGCGGCCAGATGATCGACCCGGCGGTCTTCACCGACGACGACGGGCAGTCGTACCTGTACTGGGGCAACGGCAACGCGTACGTCGTGCCGCTGAACGACGACATGGTGTCCTTCGACGCGACCCGACTGAAGGACATCACCCCGGAGGACTTCCGCGAGGGTGCCTTCGTGATCGAACGGAGGGGCACCTATTACTTCATGTGGTCCGAGGACGACACCCGCAGCGAGAACTACCAGGTCGCGTACGCCACCGGACCGTCCCCGCTCGGCCCGTGGACCAAGCGGGGCGTCATCCTGTCCAAGCGGCCCGAGTACGGCATCAAGGCCACCGGCCACCACTCGGCGGTGAACGTGCCGGGCACCGACGACTGGTACATCGTCTACCACCGGTTCGCGCTGAACGGCCCCGGCCGGCCGGGCGGCGACGGCACGCACCGGGAGACCACGATCGACCGCATGGAGTTCGCGGCCGACGGAACGATCCTGCCGGTGGTGCCGACGCTCGAGTCGATCCGGCCGGTACGGCACACGCACTGACGGGCCGTCACATCCTCAGCACGCCGTCCAGCCAGGCGAAGACCTCGTCCTGCACGGGCACGTCGAAGACGTGACCGGCCTCCGGCCGGACCCTGGTGACCAGCCGCTCCTCCGCGTGCTGCGAACGCCAGACGGCGCGCATCCTCTCGTACGCGACCCGGACACCCTCGGCGGAGGCGAGGATGTCCCGGGCGCCGTGGTGGAAAAGCATCGGCCGGGGTGCCGCGATGCTCGCCACGTCGGGGAAGTCGAGGTGGCGGGAGAGTCCGGGGTGCAGCATCCAGTAGGCGGACTGGCCGCGCAGGAGGTTGTTCCCCGGTACCAGCGCCTCCTTGACGCCCGTCATCCAGCAGATGCTCGCCGCCGCGGCGACGTCGTCGCTGAGCGCGGCCGTCTGCCAGGCGCGGTAGCCGCCCAGGGAGAACCCGAGGGCCGCGACCCGATCCCCGTCCACCCTCTCCAGACCGGCCAGGAAGGCCGCGGCGCGCACGTCCTCCCTGGCCATGAGCCCGGCGGGCGAGGAACCCAGGAAGTACAGGTTGCTCGCCAGGGCCTGCTGCTGCTCGTACGCGACCGGTCCCCGCTCGCCCCAGCCGAGCGCGTCCAGGGCGAGGACGACGTAGCCGCGCCGGGCGAGTTCGTCGCCGACGAACCGCCCGCCGAAGCACCGGCCGGCCCAGCTCCGCGCGGAGGCGAGCCGGGGCTCGCCCCCGTACCAGGGCCGGACGCACTTCTCCTTACCGATGTCGAACCTCCCGCCGTGGTCGTGCAGGAGGAGGACGGCCGGGAAGGGGCCGCTGCCGTGCGGGGTGAGGAGGGCCCCGCTCACCCGGCCGTACCGGGTGAGCGAGACGTGCACCAGTTCGCGCGTGTACCCGTCCGCCGCCTCCGACCGCTCGCCGCCGAACTCCGGGTCGAACGGCGTGTCGTCCTCCGGCCCGGCGAGGAGGTGCTCCTCGACCGTGGCGCGCGCCGTCCGCCGCCACTCCCCGAAGTCCCGGATCGGGGAGGTGCCCCAGGCGAGCGGGAAGCGGAGCTCGTCCTTGAGCAGCGGGTGGAAGGGAGGGAGGTTGTCGCGCACGGCGCCTCAGCGGTCCTTCCGGGAGTGCCAGGAGTGCCGGGAGTACCAGGGAGTCCAGTCGCCGAGGTACGCCTCCCGGGTGTGGGCCCTCGCCTCCGCGTGCGTCAGCTGCGGCCGGTCCTCCGGGACGGTGACGGCCGCGCCCGGTCCCGTGTTGCGGTACTCGGCGAACCGCTGGTCCTGCCAGGGGTGGCCCGACGCCATGTTCGTGTACGGCGCCACCGCGTCGATGCCGGGGCCGAGGCGGCTCTCGCGCACGGTCAGCATCGGGCGGGCGGTCGTGTCCGAGCTGGGCACCCAGGGGCGGGCCAGCTTGTAGTAGCCGTCCGGGGCCTCGCTGGTCACCCGGCTGTGCGTCACCAGGTAGCCGCGCGGGTTGGCGCCCGCGGTGGACGGCGCGAACACGAAGCCGTACGGGGCGCCGGTCAGGTCCGTACGGATCAGGGTGCGGAAGTGACAGTGTTCGTACACGGCGGTGGCCCGTCCGAACACGAAGTCCACGTCGCCCTCCGCGTAGCAGTGCGCGAAGTACTGCCGGGCGAAGGTGCCGAGCGCCCTCGTGTCGGCGTACAGGGTGTCCTGGTGGCCGAGGAACCGGCAGTGGTGGAACGCCGACCGGTCGCCCTGCACCTTGATCGCGACCGCCTGCGTGCCGCTGACGCCGGGGTGGTCGGCGCGCAGCCAGTCGTTGGCGAAGGTGACGTGCCGGGCCGTGAACCCGTCGGCCTGCACGGTGGTGGTGGCCGAGCCGCTGGTGCCGTAGGTGCCCGAACCGTCGGGCCTGGGGGTGCCGGCCGCGTTGTCGTACACGACCGTCACGTCGCGGGCGTCGTCCGAGGCACCGAGCCAGGTCAGCTCCGTGCGGGCGGTGTCGACGGCCACCGTCTCCCGGTAGGTGCCGGGCGCGATGACCAGCGTGTATCCGCTGCCGGCCACGTCCACGGCCGCCTGGACGGTGGTGTGGTCGCCGCGGCCACCCGGGTGGACGTACAGGGTGCGCGGGGTCAGGCGGGCGCGCGGGGAGCCGTAGCGGCCGAAGGGGGAACGCCCGTGGGCCCGGGCCGGGGCGGTGAGCCCCGGCCCCGGTCCGAGCACGACGGCTCCGGCGCCCGCGCCGACGAACGACCTCCTGCTCAGGGCGGGACGCCGCACGGTCACCGCACCTTTCCGGCGCCCGCGCCCAGGCCGACGACCAGCGGCACGAGGAGCGGGTTGTCGACCTTCGTGCGCAGCACGGGCTTCCAGCCGGCACCGGACTGGAGGGCCTCCGCCGGCTTCTCCGCGTTGTGGACGGCGATCAGGTCCGTGCGCTTGCCGTTGACGAGGTTGTCCTCGGCGGTGAGCGGGGCCTCGCTCCACTTCTTCAGCGTCGCGGCGGGGCTGGTGCCGGCCGGGAGGGAGAAGGCGTTCTTCTCGGCGTACAGCTGCGAGGAGATGCCGACGCCGAGGGAGTAGCCGTACTTCTGGCCCTTGGTGACGACGTAGTGGTTGTTGTACGTGTCGACCTGGCCGAAGCGGACGCGCGGCGCGCGCTCCACGATGCCCTTGAAGCGGTTGTGGTGGAGGGTGACCTTGAGCTTGCCGGCGTCGGTGGCGGAGGCGCTGTCGCTGTTGCCGATGAGGATGGTCTTGTCGTGGTTCTCGAACGAGTTCCAGGACGCCGTCACGTAGTTGGCGCCGCGCACGATGTCGAGCAGGCCGTCGTGCTGCTGGTAGGTCTGGCCGAAGTGGGTGGGGAGGGTGCTGTCGGGGTAGCGGCCGTCGGTGAGCGTGTTGTGGTCGATCCACACGTGGGTGGAGCCGTAGACGACGACCGCGTCGTACTCGGAGTTCCAGGCGCCGCTGTCGCCGTCGGTCGGGTCCCACTGGGGGAAGCAGTCCAGCGGCGCCTCGATGGTGAGGTTGCGGACGATGACGTTGTCCGCGTCCCTGATCTGGAGGCTGCCGCCTCTGATGCCGGCGTCTCTGCCGACGCCGACGATGGTGGTGTTGGAGGGGACGTTGACCTTGATGGCCTTGTCCTGGGCGGCGGCGGAGGCCGCGCGCAGGCCCTCGGGGCTGTCGGCGGGCTCGGCGGAGAGGTCCTCGTCCAGGCCCCAGTTCTCCGGAGAGTACTTCTCCAGGTAGGCGTCGAAGTCGTAGCCCTCGGCCTCGAACGCGTCGCAGCCTTCCGCGACCGGGTCGATCGTGCCCTTGATCCTGACGATCTTCGAGGCGTTCCCGCCGGCGGCGAGCGCGGCCTTGAACTGGGCCCAGGTGGTGACCGTGTACACGTGCTCAACGGTGGCGGCCGCCCCGCCCGTGGTGCCGGCGCCCTCGGCGGCCCAGCCGTCCTTCGCGGCGAGGGTCTGCCGGGCGAGGTCGCGGGAGGGACCGTGGGCGGAGGCGGTGGTGGCGGTGACGGCGAGGACGAGGGCGGTGCAGCCGACGAGGGCGGTGGTGCGGGTCATGGCAGGTGCATGCCAGGTGCGGGTGCGCATGAGGTGACGTCCCTTTCGGTCGATACGGGTTCTCGGGGTGACGGCGCTACGGCCTTACGCCTCGGGCCAGGTGATCCACGACTCGGGGACCGTGTCCTCCAGGCGCCGCACGTCGCGGGGCGCGAGGACGCGGCGGCGCAGCAGCTCCCGCGCGACGAGCCGGGCCACGGCGATCCCGCCGGGCGGGTTGAAGTGGGTGTTGTCCTGCTCGGTGGCGGTCCAGTTGAAGTACTTCTTGGTCTCCTCCACGCCGAGTTCCTGCCACAGCGCGAGGGACAGCGCCTCGATGTCGAGCAGCGCGACGCCCTCCTCGGCGGCGAGGGCGCGCATCGCCGCCGGGTACGCGCCGTGGGTGCGCACCGCGGTGCCGTCCGCGGCGAACCGCCGGCGCTCGACCGAGGTGGCGAGCACGGGCCGGGCGCCGCGGGCGCGGGCGCCGTCGACGTACCGGCGCAAGGTGTCCTGGTACGTCGTCCAGGGTTCGGTGTAGCGGGTGGGGTCCTCGGCCTTGGAGTCGTTGTGGCCGAACTGGACGAGGAGGAGGTCGCCGGGGCGGATCGCGGCCAGGATCGCGTCCAGCCGCCCCTCGTCGACGAAGCTCTTCGAACTGCGGCCGTTCACCGCGTGGTTGGCGACCCGGACGCCGTGGCCCAGGAAGAACGGCAGGGCCATGCCCCAGCCGGTCTCGGGGGCCGCGTCGGCGTGCTTCTGGGCGGCGGTGGAGTCACCGGCGAGATACAGGCGCCGGGGACCGCGCGCGGACCAGGCGGTCGCGGAGGGCGCCGCCGCGACGGCGAGGGGGACGGCGGCCAGGGCCGCGGTGGTGACCTGTCTGCGGGTGAGTGACACGGCGGTGTGCCTTTCGGGGAGGGCGGGCCCCGCGCCCCTGACAGGGGCGCGGGGGCTGTACCCGAACCGGACGGGGGAGCGCTACTGCTTGCGCTCGTTCCACTCCGCCTGCGCCTCGTTCAGCTGGCCGGCCATCGTGTCCAGGAAGTCCTTGGCGCTCATGTCTCCGAGCAGGACCTTCTGGAAGTTGGGCTCGTTGTCGGTCTTGGACAGGGTGTTCCAGTCCGGCAGGTAGTACGGGAGCTGGACGATGGTGGTGGAGCCGTCGTTGAGGGCCTCCGCGGCGAGCTTGGTCGGCTCGGCCTTGGTGATCCAGTCGTCCTTGGCGGCCTCGTTGTTCGCCGGGACCTGGCCCGCCGACTCGTTGAACTTCGAGTTCTGCTCGGGCGACGAGGCGAACTCGATGAACTTCCAGGCGGCCTCCTTGTTCTTGGAGCTCTTGTAGATGCCGAGGCCGTCGACCGGGTTGGAGACCTGGACCCGCTTGCCGCCGGGACCGGTCGGCTGCGGGATGCCGCGGAACTTGTCGGTGCCGACCGCGTTCACGTGGTCCTGGTACGAGCCCAGGTTGTGGTTGAGCATGCCGATGGTGCCCGAGTCCCACTGGGCGACCATCTTGGTGAAGTCGTTGTTGAGGTCGGCGGAGGGGGTGGTCTTCTTGTAGAGGGCCGCGTACTTCTCCAGGGCCTCGACGTTCTCGGGGTCGTTCAGGGTCGTCTTCTCCCCCGCCTCGTCCCAGAACGAGGTGATCCCGGACTGCCCGTAGATCGCGTCCAGCGCCTGCGCGATGGAGCCCGCGCCGCCGCGGATCGTGTAGCCGAAGGCGTTGTTCTTGGCGTCGGTGAGCTTCTCGGCCGCCTCGTAGAACCGCTCCCAGGTGGTCGGCTCCTCCAGGCCCTCCGCCTCGAACAGGTCGGTGCGGTAGTAGAGCACGCCGTTGTTGGCGGAGGTCGGTATCGAGTAGAGGTCGGAGTCGGAACCGCCGGCCGACTTCAGCGACTCGAGCATGCTCTCGTTGAGCTTGCCGTCGAGCGGGGACCCGGCGAGCCGGTCCTGCAGCGGTTCCAGGGCGTCCTGGGCCGCGAAGCCGGCGGCCATGGCCGCGCCGACGCCGCCGACGTCCGGCAGCCCGCCGCCCTGGATGGAGGTGTCGACCTTGGACTGGTACTCGGTCGCCGCGATACCGACGTAGTCGACCTCGATGTCCGGGTTCGCCTTCTCGAACTCGGCGATGATCTCCTTCCAGACGTCGGTGCGCACACCGCCGTTGTTGTCCCAGAAAACGATCTTGCCGGTGCCGCTGCCTTCGGCGCCCTCGTCACCGGCCGTGCCGCTGCCGTCGTCACCGCAGGCGGTGAGGGTCAGCGCGAGGGCGGCGCCCAGGGTGACGGCGGCCGGTGTGCGGCGCGTGCCTCGGCTGCTCCGGAGAATGCTGATCTTCATTGGTCGGCTCTCTTCTTCTGGATCCAACGAGGGGTGGGACGGTGTGGGGGAAACCGGGCGGGCTGTGGTGCGTGGGGCGTGCGTCACGTGGGGGGCGGGGCAGGGGGGAGTTTCGGGACCGCGGTGACGCGGAACCGGGTGAACGTGGCCGACCCGGCGTGCCCCCCGCCGGTGGGCGCGGTCGCGAACAGGCCGAGCAGGGCGCCGACCCAGCGCCAGGGCGTGGCGGCGAAGACCTGGCCCGAGGGCTGCGGGCCGTCCCCGGTGTCGTACGAGAAGCGGCAGCGCGCCCCGGCGCCGGACTCGATCCGCAGCAGGACGCGCCCCTCGGGCGCCGGGCGCGCGGGAGCGGCGTCCCGCTCCCGCTCGGCGACGGACTCCCCGAACCGGTGCACGAGCCGTACGGTCCCGTCCTCGCCCCGCTCCAGCCCAATCCAGCAGAACGCGTCGCCGAGGACGACGAGTCCGGCCTTCGCGCCGGGCTCCGCGCTGTCCAGCCGCAGCTCCACGTCGACGGTGACGGGGATGCCGGGCAGCCGCTGGGTGAGCACGTTCGGCAGCTTGCGCGGGTCGTCCGCGTCGGCGGTCCGTACGCAGGTCAGACGGAGTCCGTCGGTGGAGTGCTGGGTGGCCCAGCCGTCACCGGGATTGGCGGTCCACTGCCACTGGCGGCCGTACCGCCCGCCGGGGAAGTCGTCGTCGGTGGCGGGCGCGGCCGGGGGCTGCGGCGGGAGGGCCGGCTTGCGGTGCACGGCCACGGGGGTGCCCTCGTCGCCCATCACCGGCCAGCCTCCCCCACCGCCGTCCCAGCGCACCGGCTGGAGGTGGACGACCCGCCCGTGCGCGCCCCGCTGCTGGAAGTGGACGAACCAGTCCTCGCCGGCCGCCGTGCGCACCCAGCCGCCCTGGTGGGGCCCGTTGACGTCGGTGTCGCCCTGCTCCAGGACGATCCGCTCCTCGTACGGGCCGAAGAACGACCGTGCGCGGAAGGCGCCCTGCCAGCCGGTCTCCACGCCGCCGGCGGGCGCGAGGATCCAGAACCAGCCGTCGTGGCGGTACAGCTTCGGGCCTTCGAGCGTGAACCAGCCCGGGATGCGGTCCCCGTCCACGATCACCTGGCCCTCGTCGAGCAGTCCGGTGCCGTCCGGGCGCATCCGGTGCCCGGTCAGGCGGTTCTTGATGCCGGAGCGGGACCTGGCCCAGGCGTGCACGAGGTAGGCCTCGCCGGTGTCCTCGTCCCACAGCGGGCAGGCGTCGATGAGCCCCTTGCCCGCCTTGACCATGTGCGGCCGGGTCCACGGGCCGCGGATCTCCGGTGCGTTGATCTGGAAGATACCGTGGTCCGGATCGCCCCAGAAGATCCAGAATCGGTCGTCGTGGTGGCGCAGCGACGGCGCCCACACCCCGCAGTCGTGCCGGGGCACGCGGAACTCGGCGGCGGGCTCCAGCCGCTGGAGGGCGTGCCCGACGAGGGTCCAGTTGACCAGGTCGCGGGAGTGCAGCAGCGGCAGTCCCGGGGCGCGGCCGAAACTGGACGCGGTCAGGTAGAAGTCCTCGCCGACGCGGACGACGTCGGGGTCGGACCAGTCCGCGTCGAGGACCGGGTTGCGGTACGTGCCGTCGCCGAGGTCGGCGCTGAACGCGGCCGCTCCGGACGTGGGTGACGTGCTCACGGGTGCACCGCCTTCCGCACCAGCGCCGCCGCCTCGTCCCGGTCGAGGACGCCGTCGGCGACGACGGTCACGATCCGCCGTACGAGGGTGTCGCCGGGTTCGATCGGCAGCCGCTCCTCGTGCGCGAGGGAGGAGCCGACGCCCGGGTACTCCGCGGCCCGCACGAACCACGGGTCCTCACGGGTCTCGTCGGTGGCCCCGGAGAAGACGAGGGTCCAGTCCGAGCCGGCGAGGGCGACCCAGTCGGCCCGGGTGCCGTGGACGACCGATTCGCCCTCGCGGCCGGGGGTGAACACGCGCGGCACGGTGTCCTCCTTGCGGGCGCGCCAGAAGAAGCCGCCGTAGGCCGCGCCGGGGCGCCCGTTGGTGGCCGGACTGCCGATCGTCAGCGGGTCCTCGGTGATGTTGGTGAGGGAGAAGGTGAAGTCCAGCGCCCAGGCGGAGCCGCCGAGTTCGATGGCCGCGACGGTGCGGCGCTCCCGCAGCAGCTCGCCGCCCGCCACCGCCCACCGCAGCTCCTCCACGAAGCCGTCCGGGTCGCAGAGCTGGAAGGCGGTGTGCCGCTGGGTGCCGTGGTTGTCGAGCTCGGTCGGGCCCCGGCCGCGGACGAAGGTGCGCCCGCCCCAGAAGTTGTGCCCCTCGACGTCGGGAACGGCGACACCGACGCCGAGGTGGTGCAGGTGGTCGGCGGGCGCCAGCTCGGTGACGGCGGTGCCCGCCAGGGTGGTGACCGGGTGCAGGTAGGGGCGAGGGGAGGCGGTGGGCGGCAGGTCGGGCCGGGTGGTGTAGCGGCCGACCGGGCGGCCCGCGACGTGCAGGACGACGGTCATCCGGTGCTCACCTTCTCCGGGCGCGCCCAGGCGGCGCCCAGCTCGGAGTAGAGGGCGAGGGTGTCGGCGGCCCCGGCCACCAGGGCGTCGATGCCGGGGACGACGCGGCGCGCCCGGCCCGGCTCGTGGCGCCAGGCGTCCTCCGGCAGCGCGGCCGGGTCGGGGGCCCGCCGGATCGCCTCGACGACCTGCATGAAGGCGCCGGTCGTGGCGGGCGGGACCAGCAGCTCGGTGCCGTCGGTCAGGTGCTGGACCAGGTTCTCCAGCAGATCCGTGCGGCCGTGCTCGTACTCCTCGGGACCGTGGCCGGCGCGCTGCACGAGCACGCGGTCCTGTTTGTAGTACAGGGTGATCCGGCCGCTGGTGCCGTGCACGACGACGTACGGCTCACCGGGGTGCTCGGCGCACAGGGTGGCGGCGACGGTGATCCGGCCGCCGGCCGCCGTGGTGATCCGTACGCAGGAGGTGTCGTCGGATTCGATGGCGTTGGCGTGCAGCAGTTCGGTCTCGATGCCCGCGACGTCCTCGGCGCGGACGGACCCGTCGAGGGCGAGGGCGGTGGCGACAGCGTGCGCGAGGGGGTTGGTCAGCGCGCCGTCGATCACGTCGACGCCGTCCAGCCGGCGCCGGCCCGCCCAGGGCGCCCGCCGGAAGTACGCCTCGTCGCGGGCCCACGCCCCGGCCCCGCCGACGCCGGTGACCTCGCCGATCACGCCCTCGGCGAGCAGCCGCCGGATCGCGGGCAGGGCGTGCGAGCCGAGCGACTGGAAGCCGATCTGGCAGGCGACCCCGGCCGCCGCGACCCCGTCCGCCATCCGCTCGAACTCCGCGTACGACGGCGCCGGCGGTTTCTCCAGCAGCAGGTGCACGCCCCGTGCGGCGGCGGTCAGCGCGAGGTCGGTGTGGGTGGGGATCGGGGTGCAGATCACGGCGACCGCGGCACCCGTGGTGTCCAGCAGGGCGCCGAGGTCGGAGGACTGCTCGGGCGTGCCGAGGCCGTCGCCGAGCTCCTCGGCGGTCAGCGGCGTCAGCTCGCAGATCCCGGCGAGCCGTACGAGGCCCTGCTCCGCCAGGCGGCGGATGTTGGCCAGGTGCCAGCGGCCGTGCCCGCGGGCGCCCGCGAGGACCACGGGCAGCGGGGTGGTGTACGCGGTCATCGGAGCCTCCCGGCGCCCGCGTCCCGGGCGACCTCGCGGTCCGCCCGCCGGGCGCTGTCGATCTCGCCGTGCAGCGTGGGCGTCCAGCCGACGTCGGCCGTCAGGTCGCGCTCGCTGCCGGAGTTGTACGCGTTGTGGATGGCCAGCAGGTCCACCGGGTAGCCGTTGAAGAGCGTGCCCGTCTGGTGGAGGGCCGTGCCGTTCCAGCTCTTCACCAGGTCGGCGACCTCGACGTGGCCGGGGGTGTGGAAGGCGTTGTTCTCGGCGTACACGGCGGACTCGGTGGAGACGCCGAGCGAGTAGCGGTAGTCGTGGGCGTCCTCGGGGACGACGTACCGGTTGTTGTAGAGGTGCACCTGTCCGAAGCGGACGCGGGGCGCGCGCTGCACGACCGTGTCGAACTCATTGTGGTGCAGGGTGACGCGCAGTTTCCCGCGGTCTCCGGTGGCGGTGTCGCCGTTGCCGACGAGCATCGCCTTGTCGTGGTCGGCGAACCGGCTCCAGGAGACGGTGACCAGGTCGGAGGCGTTGGTGATGTCCAGCAGGCCGTCGTGGCGGAGGAAGTTGCGGCCGTAGTACGTGGGCTCGTCCTCGTCGAGGTGGCCCTTGTCGGAGAGGGTGACGTGGTCGATCCACACATGGGTGGCGCCGCGCAGCCAGATGTTGTCGTACGCGGTCTTCCAGTCGCCGAGGCCGCCCGTGTTCGGCTGCCAGACGGGGAAGCAGTCATAGGCGTCGCGGAGTTCGAGGTTGCGGACGATCACGTTGTCCGCGTCCTCGACCTGGAGGCTCGCGCCCTTGAGGACGGCCTTGTCGCCGAGGCCGACGATCGTGGTGTTCGACCCGACGGGCAGCTCGATCCGCTCGGCCTGGCGCGCGGCCGACGCCTGCCGGGCCTCCTCCTGCGGTCCGCCGGGCTTCGCGGAGCCCCAGGTGCGCGGGTCGTACGCGGCGAGGTACTTCCGCAGGTCGTAGCCGTCGGTGGCGTAGTCGTCGCAGTCGAGGCGGCGGCCGGCGTCGGAGGTGTTGGCGTCGATGGTGCCCGCGACCTTGATGATCTTCGGGGTGTCGCTGCCCCCGTCGAGGGCGCGGACCAGCTCGGCGCGGGTGCGCACGGTGAAGACGTGGGCGTCGTCGGCGGTGGCACCCCCCGTGGTGCCACCGTCGGCCGCCGCCCACCCGTCACCGGCGGCGAGC
>NZ_JAVRHI010000246.1:0-13841 GCF_034105845.1 Streptomyces sp. CRN 30
CCCGGCCGCCGATCGAGCCGCGCTCCCGCTGGCTGGGCGCCGACGCGCGCGCCGGCCGCCGGCCGCCGGTCCGGTACGACGACCGGGTCGCCGCCGTCTTCGTCCACCACACGGACTCCCCGAACGGGTACGACTGCGCGGACGCGCCCCGCATCATCCGGCACCTGCACGCGGGCCAGACCGGCGCCCGGGAGTGGGACGACATCGGGTACAACTTCCTCGTCGACCGCTGCGGCACGATCTACGAGGGCCGCGCGGGCGGTGTCGAGCGGCCCGTCACCGGCGCCCACACCCAGGGGTTCAACCACCGCACGGCGGGCGTCGCGGCCCTCGGCACCTTCACCGAGGGCGCGGAGGTGCCCCGGGCGATGACCGACGCGATCGCCGCCCTCGCCGCCTGGAAGCTCGGCCTCGCCGACGTCGACCCGCGCTCCCGGGTCCGCCTCACCTCCAGCAACGACCGCAGCCGGTACGCCGCCGGCACCTCGGCCCTGCTGCCCGCCCTCGCGGGCCACCGCGAGGGCTACATGACGAGCTGCCCGGGCGCCGCCCTCACGGCCCGCCTGCCCGCGATGAGGGAGACGGCGGCACGGCTCCAGGGCAGACGGTGACGGGGCGGCCGTGACGGGCAGACCATGACGGAGCGGCCGTGACGGGGCGGCCGGGGCCCGCCCACCGGATCCTCAGGACCTGAACCGTTCCCAGAGCTTGGGGTAGCGCTCCGCGAGCGCGGTGTCGTCCTCGAAGTCCAGCGGCGCCCCCGCCGGTTCCGGCGCCGCGGGCGGCACCCCGAGGTCCGGGGCGATGGTGCCGGTGAGCTGTTCGTACGCCTCGTCCGCCGCGTACCCCAGCTCCTCCCCGTCCCCGTCGATCTCCTCGTCGAAGTCGTCCAGCAGATCGGCGAGGGCGTCCGGGTCGTGCACGGCCCCCTCGAACACCTCCCGGCCCTGGCCGATCAGCCAGCACCGGAAGAAGTCGAAGGCGTCGTCGCTCGCCCCGCCGAGCAGGACCGCGGCGGCACCCCACAACTCCCAGGTGTACGCCCGGTTGTAGCGCCACTCGAAATGCCGGGCGAAGTCCAGCACCGCCTCCGGGTCCAGCTGGACGAGCCGCTCGACGAGCAGGTCGGCGTGCTCCTCGGGGTCGCCCTCGGCAGCTTCCCGGGCCGAGTCCACCAGCTCCCAGAACTCCGTCTCGTCCATCACGGCACCAGCATCGTGCCTGCCGGGGTGGGACGCACCTGGAGTGCGGTGGATTGTTATGGGCGGTACAACCGTGCCAGACGCGCCGCGTCGGCGGCGAACCGCTCGCGCAGGGACTGCGGGGACAGCACCTCCACCTCCGGTCCCAGCGCCGTCAGCTGGGTGTGCGCGACCTCCTCGGACTCCACGGGGAGCGTGAGCGTCACCCATCCCCGGTCGTCCGCGGGGCCCGCCGAGGCCAGCGCCTCATCCGTCACCGCGGGGCCGAGGGCGTACTGCAGGGTGCGTACTCCCTCCGGGGAGAGCCGGGCGACGACCTCGGCGCGCAGGATGGACCGCGCGAACTGCCGGGCCCGCTCCTCCCAGAATCCCGGCAGCCCGAACTCCTCGTCCCGGGTGAAGCGGCTCTCCAGCGCGGCGACGGCCGTGAACCGGTCGATGCGGTACACCCGGAAAGAGCCCGGCGCCCGCTCCCGCCCCTGCTCGGGTTCCTGCTCGGACCGCTGGTCCGGCACCCGCGCGCACAGGTACCAGACCCCCGCCTTCAGGACGAGTCCGTACGGTTCCAGGGAGCGCTCGACCTCGGCCTCGCCGCGCCGGTACCGGGCGGTGACGACCCGGTCGTCCCACACCGCGTCCGCGATCGCGGGCAGCAGCGCGGGGGTCTCCGGCTCCTTGAACCAGCCGGGCGCGTCCAGGTGGAAGCGCTGGGCCGCCGTCCGTGAGGCGTCCCGCAGGGAGGGCAGGAGGGCGGCGGACACCTTCAGCCGGGCGGCGGAGGCGGCGTCCTCCAGGCCCATCTCGCGCAGGGCGCCCGGGACGCCGGACAGGAACAGCGCCTCGGCCTCGCCGCGGGCCAGGCCGGTGAGCCGGGTGCGGTAGCCGCCGACCAGCCGGTAGCCGCCGGCCCGGCCCCGGTCCGCGTACACCGGAACCCCGGCCTCCGACAGCGCCTGCGCGTCCCGGGTGACCGTCCGCTCCGACACCTCCAGCTCACGGGCCAGCTCGGCGGCGGTCATGGAGGGGCGGGACTGGAGCAGCAGCACCATCTTGATGAGGCGGGCAGCACGCATGGGTTCATGATGCCGGGGGCCGGGACGGGCAGGGGCGGCGGGGGCGGGGAAACCCCGCCGCACCGCCGCCCCTGTCCACGAGCGAACCTCAGATCCTTACAGCCCGTACCGCTCCCGGGCCTCCTTCACCGCCGTCGCCTTGACCTCGCCGCGGCGGGCGAGCTGGGCGAGAGCGGCGACCACGACGGACTGGGCGTCGACGCCGAAGTGGCGGCGGGCCGCGTCCCGGGTGTCGGAGAGGCCGAAGCCGTCCGCGCCGAGCGAGGACCAGTCCTGCTCGACCCACTGCGCGATCTGGTCCGGGACCTGGCGCATGTAGTCGGTGACGGCCAGCACCGGACCCTCGGCACCCTGGAGGGCCTGGCGCACGTACGGCACGCGCTCCTCGCCCCGCAGCAGCGCCGCGTCCGCGTCCATGGCGTCCCGGCGCAGCTCCGTCCAGGAGGTCGCGGACCACACGTCGGCGGCCACGCCCCACTCGTCGGCGAGCAGCTGCTGGGCCTTCAGGGCCCAGTGGATCGCCGTGCCCGAGCCGAGCAGCTGGATGCGCGGGGCGTTCGCCGGCACGGTCACGCCCGCCGACTCCGCCGTGTTGAAGCGGTACAGGCCCTTGACGATGCCCTCGTCGATGCCCAGGCCCTGCGGCTTCGCGGGCTGCGGCAGCGGCTCGTTGTAGACGGTGAGGTAGTAGAAGACGTCCTGGTCCTCGCCGGGCGCGGCCTCGCCGTACATGCGGCGCAGACCGTCCTTGACGATCGTCGCGATCTCGTACGCGAACGCCGGGTCGTACGTCAGCGCGGCCGGGTTGGTCGCCGCGATCACGGGTGTGTGACCGTCCGCGTGCTGCAGGCCCTCACCGGTCAGCGTGGTGCGGCCGGCCGTGGCGCCGATGAGGAAGCCGCGGCCGAGCTGGTCGCCGAGCTGCCACATCTGGTCGGCCGTGCGCTGCCAGCCGAACATCGAGTAGAAGATGTAGAACGGGATCATCGTCTCGCCGTGCGTCGCGTACGACGTCGACGCGGCGATGAAGTCGGCCATCGAACCGGCCTCGGTGATCCCCTCGTTGAGGATCTGGCCGTTCTTGGCCTCCTTGTAGTACATCAGCTGGTCGCGGTCGACCGGCTCGTACGTCTGGCCCTTGGGCGAGTAGATGCCGAGGGAGGGGAAGAGGCTCTCCATGCCGAAGGTGCGGGCCTCGTCGGGGACGATCGGCACCCAGCGCCTGCCGGACTCCTTGTCGCGGACCAGGTCCTTGACCAGGCGTACGAAGGCCATGGTCGTCGCCACGTTCTGCGAGCCGGAGCCCTTGTCGAAGGCGGCGAAGGCCTTGTCGGCGGGGGCCGGGAGGGGCGCCACCGCGTGCGTGCGGCGGGCCGGGGCCGGGCCGCCGAGGGCCGCGCGGCGCTCCTGGAGGTAGCGGACCTCGGGGGAGTCGGCGCCCGGGTGGCCGTAGGGCACCTGCCCGTCGACGAACGCGCTGTCCGGGATGGGGAGTTCGAGCAGGTCGCGCATCGCCTTGAACTCGTCCACCGTCAGCTTCTTCATCTGGTGGTTGGCGTTCTTCGACGCGAAGCCCTCACCGAGGGTGTGGCCCTTGACGGTCTGGGCGAGGATGACGGTGGGCGCGCCCTTGTGCTCCACGGCCGCCTTGTAGGCCGCGTACACCTTGCGGGCCTCGTGACCGCCGCGCGAGAAGTGGAAACACTCGAGGATCTTGTCGTCGCTCAGCAGCTTCGCCATCTCGGCGAGCGCCGGGTCCTTGCCGAAGAAGTCCTCGCGGATGTAGGCCGCGTCGCGCGTCTGGTACGTCTGCACCTGCGCGTCCGGGACCTCGCGGAGGCGGCGGACCAGCGCGCCCGTGGTGTCGAGCTGGAACAGCTCGTCCCAGGCGGAGCCCCACAGCGTCTTGATGACGTTCCAGCCGGCGCCGCGGAACTGGGCCTCCAGCTCCTGCACGATCTTGAAGTTGGCGCGGACCGGGCCGTCGAGGCGCT
This sequence comes from Streptomyces sp. CRN 30, assembly GCF_034105845.1. Taxonomy (NCBI): domain Bacteria; kingdom Bacillati; phylum Actinomycetota; class Actinomycetes; order Kitasatosporales; family Streptomycetaceae; genus Streptomyces; species Streptomyces sp. CRN 30. The sequence goes on from NZ_JAVRHI010000246.1 coordinate 4,270, forward strand.
GCAGGTTGCAGTTGATGACGAAGGTCAGGTTGTCCAGGCCCTCGCGGGAGGCCAGGGCGAGTGCCGCCGTCGACTCGGGCTCGTCCATCTCGCCGTCGCCGAGGAACGCCCACACGTGCGAGGACGAAACGTCCTTGATGTTGCGGGCGGTCAGGTAGCGGTTGAAGCGCGCCTGGTAGATCGCCGAGAGCGGGCCGAGGCCCATCGACACCGTCGGGAACTCCCACAGCCAGGGGAGGCGGCGGGGGTGCGGGTAGGAGGGCAGGCCGTTGCCGCCGGCCTCCTGGCGGAAGTTGTCGAGGTGCTGCTCGTTCAGGCGGCCGTCGAGGAAGGCGCGGGCGTAGATGCCGGGGGAGGCGTGGCCCTGGATGTAGAGCTGGTCGCCGGAGCCGTCCCCTTCCTTGCCCTTGAAGAAGTGGTTGAAGCCCGTCTCGTACAGCCATGCGGCGGAGGCGAAGGTGGCGATGTGGCCGCCGACGCCGTACTTGCTGCCACGGGTCACCATCGCGGCCGCGTTCCAGCGGTTCCACGCGGTGATCCGCTGCTCCATCGCCTCGTCACCGGGCACGGCCGGCTCGGCGGCGGTGGGGATGGTGTTGAGGTAGTCGGTCTCCAGCAGCTTCGGCAGCGCCAGACCGCCCTCCTCGGCCCGCTCCAGCGTGCGGCGCATCAGGTACGCGGCGCGGTGCGGCCCGGCCGCCTTCGTGACGGCGTCCAGGGAGGCCTGCCATTCGGCGGTCTCCTCCGGATCGCGGTCAGGGAGCTGGTCGAGCGAGCTCGGCTGGATAGCGTTGGGGTCGGTCATCGTTGCGCCGCCTTACGGATGCGGAGGGGGGTTCCCTCTGTGGCAAGGGGTGGGGGTGCCCTCTATGTCGTGGCAGGACAGGGCGAGGGCCTTGGTGGAGGCCCACCGGTGACTGTAACTCCCTGATCGATGATCGATCAAAGGGTTGACGGACAAAACCTCTTGATCACGAGAAAGTCGGCACGGGGTGCCTCCGGCCGGGGCACGCGGTGCCGGTGATTATGCGGGGTTTTCGCAGGTCGAGCCGTGTTCGAGCACGATCTCGTCACGATGGCCCGCTGCCGCCCGTGGTGCCCGTGCTGCCGGTGCTGCCCGTACGGGGCGCGCAGCCCAGCACATGGGCCTTCACCAGGTCCGCGATACGGGGGTCCCGGCGGCGGAACGCGGCCACCAGTTCCTCGTGCTCCTCGGCGTACGACTGCTGCACCGTGCCCAGCCAGCGGATGGACAGGGCGGTGAACACCTCGATGCCGAGCCCCTCCCAGGTGTGCAGCAGCACGGAGTTGCCGGCCGCCCGCACCAGCTCGCGGTGGAAGGCCACCGTGTGCCGCACCTGCCCGGTGCCGTCCGCCGCGCGGTCCGCCTCGTACAGCGCGGCGACGTGCGGTTCCAGCGCCGAGCAGTCCCGCGCCAGCCGCTCCGCCGCGAGCTCCGCCGCGATGGCCTCCAGACCGGCCCGCACCGGGTACGACTCCTCCAGGTCGGCCGCGCTCAGGTTCCGCACCCGTACGCCCTTGTTGGGGGCCGACTCGATGAGCCGCAGCGACTCCAGCTCCCGGAGCGCCTCCCGTACGGGGGTCTGGCTGACCTCCAGCTCCGTCGCGATCCGCCGCTCCACGATCCGCTCGCCCGGCTTCCAGCGCCCGCTGACGATTCCCTCCACGATGTGCTCGCGGATCTGTTCGCGCAGCGAGTGCACGACGGGCGCGGTCATGAGGGCTCCTCGTTAAGGGGCTTACGCCGCCGGGGGCGTTGACCTTTAGACAATACGGCCGCAGGGCCGCTGCGGAGGGGCGCACGGGGGCGCCGCGGCGCAGGTGAGACGAGCCTTACACGCCCCCTTACGGTGCGTACCGCCCACTGCGGCACCCGGTGGTACGACGGTGCCCCGCCCGGAGGGTTCCGGACGGGGCACCGTGGGGACACGCGCCTTTCGGCGGCGGTTACAGGCCGAGCTCGACCTCGAACTCGCCGGCCTCCAGGATCGCCTTGACGGCCGTCAGGTAACGGGCCGCGTCGGCACCGTCCACCAGGCGGTGGTCGTAGGAGAGCGTCAGGTAGGTCATGTCGCGGACGCCGATGACCGTGCCCTCCTCCGTCTCGATGACGGCCGGGCGCTTCACCGTGGCGCCGATGCCGAGGATCGCGACCTGGTTCGGCGGCACGATGATCGTGTCGAACAGCGCGCCGCGCGAGCCGGTGTTGCTGATGGTGAAGGTCGCGCCGGCCAGCTCGTCCGGGCTGATCCTGCTCGCCCGGACCTTGCCCGCCAGCTCCGCCGTGGCCTTGGCGATACCGGCGAGGTTGAGGTCGCCGGCGTTCTTGATGACCGGGGTCATCAGGCCCTTCTCGGAGTCCACCGCGATACCGATGTTCTCGGTGTCGAAGTAGGTGATCGTGTTCTCGGCCACGTTGATCCGGGCGTTGATGGCCGGGTGGGCCTTCAGCGCCTGGGCCGCGGCCTTGACGAAGAACGGCATCGGGGAGAGCTTGACGCCCTCGCGGGCGGCGAAGCCGTCCTTGGCCTTGGCGCGCAGCTTCATCAGCCGCGTGACGTCGACCTCGACGACCGAGGAGAGCTGGGCCTGCTCGGTCAGGGCCTTGACCATGTTGTCGCCGATGACCTTGCGGATGCGCGGCATCTTGACGGTCTGGCCGCGCAGCGGGGAGGCCTCCAGGGCGGGGGTCTTCTTCGCTGCGGGGGCGGCCGGGGCGGCAGCGGCGGCCGGGGCCGGGGTGGCCTTGGCGGCCTCGGCGGCGGCGATCACGTCCTGCTTGCGGATGCGGCCGCCGACGCCCGTGCCCTTGACGCCGGCCAGGTCGACGCCGTTCTCGGCGGCGAGCTTGCGCACCAGCGGGGTCACGTACGCGCCGTCGTCGGCCGGCTGGGCGGCGGCCGGAGCGGCCGGGGCCGGGGCCTGCGCCGGAGCGGGAGCCGGAGCGGACGGCGCCGGGTCGGGAGCAGGGGTCTCCTGCTGCTGCGGGGCCGGGGCGGAGGGCGCCTGCGGGGCAGGAGCCTCCTGCGCCGGGGCGGGCGCCGGAGCCGCGGGGGCCTCCTGCGCCGGGGCCTGGGCGGGCTGCGCCGGGGCCTCGGGGGCGGCCGGGGCCTGGGCCGGAGCAGCGCCCGGCTGGCCGATGACGGCGAGCTTGGCGCCGACCTCGGCGGTCTCGTCCTCGGCGACCACGATCTCCAGGAGCACGCCGGAGGCGGGCGCCGGGATCTCGGTGTCGACCTTGTCCGTGGAGACCTCGAGCAGCGGCTCGTCGGCCTCGACGGACTCGCCGACCTCCTTGAGCCAGCGGGTGACGGTGCCCTCGGTGACGGACTCGCCGAGCGCGGGCAGGACGACGTCCGTGCCCTCGGCGGAGCCGCCGCCGGAGGCGGCCTCGGCGGTGGGCGCCGGGGCGGGGGCCTCCTGCTGGGTGGAGGGCTGCGCGGCCGGGGTGGGCTCCGGGGCCGGCGGGGCGACCTGCGCCTCGGCCTGCGGGGCCGACTCGGCGGCGGGGGCCGGGGTCTCGGCAGAGGGCGCGGCGTCAGCAGCTCCGGTGGAGCCGGTGCTCGCACCGGGGCCCGTGCCGTCGTCGATGACGGCCAGCTCGGCGCCGACCTCGACGGTCTCGTCCTCGGCGACCTTGATGGAGGCCAGGACACCGGCGGCGGGCGAGGGGATCTCGGTGTCGACCTTGTCGGTCGACACCTCGAGCAGCGGCTCGTCGGCCTCGACGCGCTCACCCTCGGCCTTCAGCCAGCGGGTGACGGTGCCCTCGGTGACGCTCTCACCGAGCGCCGGAAGGGTTACGGAAACCGGCATGGTTTCGTGTGCTCCTTACGAATTGCTCTGAAGTCTGTATGGGGTCGGCGTACGTCGACCGAGGGTCAGTCGTGCGAGTGCAGCGGCTTGCCCGCCAGCGCCAGGTGAGCCTCGCCGAGCGCCTCGTTCTGCGTCGGGTGGGCGTGGATGAGCTGGGCGACCTCGGCGGGGAGCGCCTCCCAGTTGTAGATCAGCTGGGCCTCGCCGACCTGCTCGCCCATGCGGTCGCCGACCATGTGGACGCCGACCACGGCACCGTCCTTGACCTGGACGAGCTTGATCTCGCCCGCGGTCTTCAGGATCTTGCTCTTGCCGTTGCCCGCCAGGTTGTACTTCAGCGCGACGACCTTGTCCGCACCGTAGACCTCCTTGGCCTTGGCCTCGGTGATGCCCACGGAGGCGACCTCGGGGTGGCAGTACGTCACGCGCGGGACACCGTCGTAGTCGATCGGGACGGTCTTCAGGCCGGCCAGCCGCTCAGCGACGAGGATGCCCTCGGCGAAGCCGACGTGCGCGAGCTGCAGCGTGGGCACCAGGTCGCCGACGGCGGAGATCGTCGGGACGTTGGTGCGCATGTACTCGTCGACGAGGACGTAGCCGCGGTCCATGGCGACGCCGGCCTCCTCGTACCCGAGGCCCTGGGAGACCGGGCCGCGGCCGATGGCGACCAGGAGGACCTCGGCCTCGAAGGTCTTGCCGTCGGCGAGGGTCACGCGGACGCCGTCCTGCGTGTACTCGGCCTTCTCGAAGAAGGTGCCGAGGTTGAACTTGATCCCGCGCTTGCGGAACGCGCGCTCCAGGAGCTTCGAGGAGTTCTCGTCCTCGACCGGGACGAGGTGCTTGAGGCCCTCGATCACCGTGACGTCGGTGCCGAAGGACTTCCACGCGGAGGCGAACTCGACGCCGATGACGCCGCCGCCCAGGATGATCGCGGACTGCGGCACGCGGTTGATCTTCAGCGCGTGGTCCGAGGAGATGATCCGGTCGCCGTCGATGTCAAGGCCCGGCAGCGACTTCGGCACGGAGCCGGTCGCCAGCAGGACGTGACGGCCCTCGACCCGGCGGCCGTCCACGTCGACGGAGGTGGGGGAGGAGAGGCGGCCCTCACCCTCGATGTAGGTCACCTTGCGGGAGGCGATCAGCCCCTGCAGGCCCTTGTACAGGCCGGAGATGACGTCGTCCTTGTACTTGTGGACGGCCTCGATGTCGATGCCCTCGAAGGTGGCCTTCACACCGAACTGCGCGCTCTCACGGGCCTGGTCGGCGATCTCGCCGGCGTGCAGCAGGGCCTTCGTCGGAATGCAGCCGTTGTGCAGGCAGGTACCGCCGACCTTGCCCTTCTCGATCAGGGCGACGTCCAGGCCCAGCTGGGCCCCGCGCAGGGCCGCGGCGTAACCGCCGCTACCGCCGCCGAGGATCACTAGGTCGAAAACGGTGCTGGCGTCGTTCGCCACGTCACGTCCTCCATGCATTGCGCCGTACGCCGGTCTCCAGTGACCGGTCGGCGGCTGGTGTCCGGCCGCTCTTTCTTCGGCCCTGTGGTGGGGGCCCTGTCCTGCCGTGGCCCATCTTCGCACTTGTCGGAGGCATACGGGACGCGGGGCCCAGGTGTGAGGCGTCCAACACGTCCGGCGCGGGGCGCGGGACGGCCCCGGGGCGTGAGCACCCGGGGCCGTTCCGTGACGACGCAGTGGGGCGGGAGGGACGTCAGCCCAGGTCGCCCGCCGCCGTGAGCTCCGCGAGCCGCACCAGGGTGCGCACCGCCGAGCCCGTGCCGCCCTTCGGCGTGTAGCCGAACGGGGCCGACTCGTTGAAGGCCGGGCCCGCGATGTCGAGGTGTGCCCAGGTGATGCCCTCGCCGACGAACTCGCGCAGGAACAGGCCGGCCACCAGGCCGCCGCCCATCCGCTCGCCCATGTTCGCGATGTCCGCGGTGGACGAGTCCATGCCCTTGCGCAGGTGCTCCGGCATCGGCATCGGCCAGGCGGCCTCGCCGACCTCCTCGGCGGCCTCGTGGACGGCGGTGCGGAACGCGTCGTCGTTGGCCATGATCCCGAAGGTGCGGGCGCCGAGCGCCAGCATCATCGCGCCGGTCAGCGTCGCCACGTCGACGATCGCGTCCGGCTTCTCCTCGGAGGCCTTGGTGAGCGCGTCGGCCAGCACCAGGCGGCCCTCGGCGTCGGTGTTGAGGACCTCGACGGTCTTGCCGCTGTACATGCGCAGCACGTCGCCGGGGCGGGTGGCCGAGCCGGACGGCATGTTCTCGGCGAGCGCGAGGTAGCCCGTGACGTTGACCGCAAGGCCCAGGCGCGCGGCGGTCACGACCGCGGCGAACACGGCGGCGGCACCGCTCATGTCGCACTTCATCGTCTCGTTGTGCCCGGCGGGCTTCAGCGAGATGCCGCCCGAGTCGTACGTGATGCCCTTGCCGACGAAGGCCAGGTGCTTCTTCGCCTTGGAGGACGTGTACGACAGCTTGACCAGGCGGGGCGGGGAGGCCGAGCCGGCGCCGACGCCGAGGATGCCGCCGTAGCCGCCCTTGGCGAGCGCCTTCTCGTCGAGCACCTGCACCTTGATGCCGTGCTCCTTGCCGGCGGCCTGCGCGACGGCGGCGAACGCCTCCGGGTTCAGGTCGTTCGGCGGGGTGTTGATCAGGTCGCGGGCCCGGTTCAGCTCCTCGGCCACGGCGACGGCCCGCTCGACGGCGGCCTTGTGGGCGCGGTCGCGGGGCTTGGCGCCGAGCAGCGTCACCTCGGCGAGCGGCCCCTTGCCGTTCTTGCCGTTCTTCGCCTTGGCGTCGCCGTTGTCCTTGTACGCGTCGAAGCTGTACGCGCCGAGCAGCGCGCCCTCGCCGAGGGCGCCGACGTCACCGGCGTCGGTGACCGGCAGCGCGAACGCGGCCTTCTTCGCACCGGCCAGCGCCCGGGCCGCGGCACCGGCCGCCCGGCGCAGCGCCTCGGGCTCGTACGAGGTGTCCTTCTCGGGCTGTGCCCCCAGGCCCACCGCCAGCACGAGCGGCGCCTTGACACCGGACGGCGCGGGCAGCTTGGTCACCTCACCCTCGGCGCCCGAGGCGCCGAGGGTCTCCAGGACGTCGGCCAGCTTGCCGTCGTACGCCTTGTCCACGGCCTCGGCGCCCGGCGCGACGACCGGGCCTTCGGCGCCCTTCGCGACACCGACCACGAGCGCGTCGACCTTGAGGCCGGACGCGGCGGAGGTGCTGAGAGTGAGAGCAGTCACGGTGGTGAATTCTCGCTTCCGATTGAGTTTTCGGTGGCCGAACGGATGGGGTCGACCGGCCCTGGAGGAAGACCCTAGATCCGTCATGTGCGGCGGCCCCGGCCGGGCCGGGGGGAACCGTGCGGCGCAGGCGGCTCCTGCCGGGCCCGGGGGCGCCAAGGACGAGCCTAGGCCCTGCGCGCCGGAAAGGGCCTGTCCGCCTGCGCGTTCCTGCCGGTGGGGCGGCCGGGAGGGGGCCTCACCGGCCCAGCGAGAGCACGACGAGCGCAGCCGTCGCAGCGGTCTCCGCCAGTGCGCCGAACACGTCGCCCGTCACCCCGCCGAAGCGGCGCAGACAGTGCCGCAGCAACAACTCGGCGCAGGCGCAGGCCAGTACGACCGCGAGGGCCGCCCGCACCAGGTCGTACGGTCCGAGGAGGGCGCCCGCGGCGGCCGCCGCCACGGTCACCCCGCCGGCCACGAGCACCGCGTCCCGTACGGGAACCGTGCCCGCGACCGCCGCGCCCAGTCCCTCGGGGCGGGCCGCGGGCACCCCGGCGCGCGCGGCCAGGGTGAGGGCGAGGCGGGCCGCGGTGGCGGAGACGACGGCCGCGAGGGCGCCGTGGGCCCACGAGGTGCCGTACGCCTGGGCGAGGACGGCGACCTGGGCGAAGAGCACCAGGATCAGGGTGATGACGCCGAAGGGGCCGATGTCGGAGCGCTTCATGATGCCGAGCGCCTCGGCGGCGGGCCTGCCGCTGCCCAGCCCGTCGGCGGTGTCGGCGAGGCCGTCGAGGTGCAGGCCGCGGGTGAGCACGGCGGGTACGGCGGCGGTCGCGACGGCCGCGAGCAGGGCGCCCGCGCCGAGCAGGAGCAGCAGCAGCCCGAGCGCGGCGGACGCGAGCCCCACGACCAGTCCGGCGAGGGGTGCGCACAGCATCCCGGCACGGGCCGCCCCGCGGTCCCAGCGGGTCAGCGGGACGGGCAGCACGGTGAGCGTGCCGAAGGCGAAGCGGAGCCCGTCGGCGAGGGGCGGGAGCGGGGTGTTGCGCATCGGCGCAGGTTACCGGCCTAGTCAGCGGTCTCCGCGGGCGCGTCCTGCCCCGGGTTCCCGGTGTCCTCCCGCTCCGGCAGTTCCGCGGCGAGCGCGGCGGCCGCCTGGACGAGGGGCAGGGCCAGCAGCGCGCCCGTGCCCTCGCCGACGCCCACCCCGTGGTCGAGCAGCGGCTCGACGGCCATCCGGTCCAGCGCCTTGGCCTGGGCCGGCTCGCCGCTGCGGTGGCCGGCCAGCCACCAGTCCGGGGCGCGGAACGCGATCCGCTGGGCGACCAGGGCGCAGGCGGCCGACACCACGCCGTCCAGGATCACCGGGGTCTTGCGCACCGCGCACTGCAGCAGGAAGCCGGTGGCCGCGGCGAGGTCGGCGCCGCCCACCGTGGCCAGCAGCTGCAATTGGTCGCCGAGGACCGGGCGGGCCCGGCGCAGCGCGTCCCGTACGGCCGCGCACTTGCGCATCCACGCCAGGTCGTCGATGGCCCGGCCGCCCCGCCCGGTGACCACGGAGGCGTCGGTCCCGCACAACGCGGCGACCAGCACGGACGCCGCCGTGGTGCCGCCGACGCTCACGTCGCCGAGCACCACCAGGTCCGTCCCCGAGTCCGCCTCCTCGTCGGCGACCGCGACGCCCGCGAGGAACGCCGCCTCCGCCTCCTCCGAGGTCAGCGCGTCCTCGACGTCGATCCGCCCGCTGCCGCGCCGCACCCGGTGCCGTACGACCTCGGCGGGCAGCTCCTCGGGCGGGCAGTCCAGCGCCATGTCGACCACGCGCACCGGCACGTCCAGGCGGCGCGCCAGCACCGCCACCGGGCTGTTCCCGGCCAGCACCTCCCGCACCAGGCGCACCGCCGTCCCCGCGGGCCGCGCGGACACGTCCTGTGCCGCGATGCCGTGGTCGCCCGCGAACAGCACCACCCGGGGGCGCGTGACCGGCCGCACCGGCACCGAGGACTGCGCCGCCGCCAGCCACTCGCCCAGGTCGTCCAGGCGCCCCAGCGCTCCGGGCGGCACGGTCTGCCGCTCCCGCCGCGCCTCCGCGTCGCGGCGCACACCGCCGTCGGGGCGCTCGATCAGATCGGTGAAGTCGTCGAGATTCAGCGCGCTCATTCGCCGAACAGTACCGGCCGCGATCGAACGCGGCGGCGCCACATCGGCGGCTCGGCGGCGGCACGTCGTTGCGCCCGCGATCGCCATCCCATACGTTCCGATTTGATCCGCTTTGCCTCGGGAGTCGCCATGCCCACCGCCGTACCCGCCGCCGAACCGTCCCACGCGCCGCGCCGCGCCGACTGCCCCTGGTGCGGCTCCACCGGGCTGCGCACCCGGGTCCGTCCGCCCTTCCTGGTGGACGAGTGCCGGAGTTGCGCCCACACCCTCCTCGCCCTCCGGCCCACCGCGGGCACCCCGGCCCCGCGCCCCCGCCCGACGCGCGGCGGCCGCGACGCCCCGGACCGGCGCCA
>NZ_JAVRHI010000247.1:0-10240 GCF_034105845.1 Streptomyces sp. CRN 30
GGCGGGCCCGGCGAGCCGGGCGCGGGTCACGACGCGGCCGGCGGCCCGACGTACGGGGCGGAGGCGCGGGCCGGCGGCGACGCCGACCGCACGGAGTACGGCTCGGTGCCCCACGTGCCCGGGGACGCGGGCAGCGCGTACGGGACGGCCGGGGCGCCGGTGGGTGACGGTGTGTCGCGGTCGGTGCACGGCGGCCCGCAGCCGGTGCACGAGGGGCCGCGGGTCGCTTCCGGCGGGTGGCCCCAGGGCGCCCCGGAAGTCCAGGACCCGCGGTTCGACAGACAGGAGCAGGGACGGTGAGCGGGTCGGTGACCGGGTCGGTGACGTCCGAGGCGCCGGAGATGTCCGTGGCGGTCGCGTTCGCCGGCATGCGGCGCGTGGCCGGAGTGGTGTTCCGGGCCGGTTGTCCGGACTGCCGGGCCAGCTACGAGCTGGGCGCGAGCGAGCTGCGGCTCGCCATCGGCGCCACCAGCGAGCGGACCTTCTACTCCTTCACCTGCCCCGAGTGCGGGGCGGCCGTCCGCAAGCCCGCGGGGGAGCGCATCGTCGAGCTGCTGACCGGCGGCGGGGTGCGCACGCTGCGGCTGCACTCGGCGGGCTAGGCTCGACCCATGTTCTGGCCGATGTTCGCGATCGCCGTGGGGTTCCTGGGACTCGCTGTGCTGGGGGTGTTCGCCGTGCGCGTCTTCGTCGAGGCCCAGCGCCTCGGCAGGCAGGTCACGGACTCGGCGCGCCGCATCAACCGCGCCGCCGAGGACCTGGAGCGGGCGGCCGTGAGCACGGCCCGCGCCGTGGACGGGCTGTGACCCCGCACCGGCGGTGAATCCGCACGGTGTGTTCCGGGGGTTCGGGGTGCCGGGCACTTCGGGGCACTTCGCCCTGTCACCCCCGTACCGGGGGCAGGTACGCTCATGGTCGCGGCCCGGTGAACGAGGCGCGGGCCGCAACTCGGAGTACGCAGAGGGATTGCCTTGCGTTCACCCCTGAGCGTTACGATCGCTGCCAGCGCGATCGTCGGACCTGTGTCCGTCCGGTCGGACAGCGACCCGCCCGCCGCCTCTGTGAGAAGGTAAAACTTATGTTCGGAAGGATCGGCGCTCCCGAGATCATCCTGATCCTCGTCGTCATCATTCTGCTGTTCGGCGCGAAGAAGCTTCCGGACATGGCCCGCTCGCTCGGCAAGTCCGCGCGCATCCTCAAGAGCGAGGCGAAGGCGATGAAGTCGGAGAACAAGGACGACTCCGCCGCCCCCTCCGCCCCGCCGCAGGAGGGGACCGCGACCGCGCGTACCATCCAGGCCGCGCCCGGTGACGTGACCAGCTCCCGCCCGGTCACCGAGCCGACGGACACGACCAAGCGCTGACGCGGGCCGGTGACCCCCGGCCTGCCGCACGAGATGGGAACGTGGGTTGCTGAAGTCTGCCCGCAAGCAGCAGGAGAAGGATCCCGAAGGGCGGATGCCCCTGGTGGAGCACCTTCGTGAGCTCCGCAACCGGCTCGCGAAGGCGCTGCTGGCCATCGTCGTCGTCACGGTCGTCGCCGCGTTCTTCTACAACGACATCATCAACTTCCTCACCAAGCCGATCCTGGAGTCGGTCGGCTGTGCCAGGACCTTCGAGGAACTGGCGAGGACCTCCGACGAAACCTGCGCGCAGATCACGATCAACGGTCTGCTGACGCCCTTCACGCTGGCGCTGAAGGTCTCCCTGATGGCGGGCGTCGTCCTCGCCTCGCCGGTCTGGCTCTACCAGCTCTGGGCGTTCATCGCGCCCGGCCTGCACAAGGCGGAGAAGAAGTACGCGATCGCCTTCGTCGCCACCGGCGCCCCGCTGTTCCTCGGCGGTGCCTACTTCGCCTACTCGGTGCTGCCCACCACGGCGGAAGTGCTGATCGAGTTCACGCCGGCCAACGTCGACAACCTGCTGCCCCTGGACGACCTGCTCGACCTCGTCACGCGCATGGTGGTCGTCTTCGGACTGGCCTTCGAGCTGCCGCTGCTCCTGATCATGCTCAACTTCACCGGGATGATCACCGGCAAGCGCATGCTCGGCTGGTGGCGCGCCATGATCATGGGCATCACGGTCTTCTCGGCCCTCGCCACGCCCAGCACCGACCCGCTGACCATGATGGCGCTCGCCGGACCGATCTGGGTCCTCTACTTCGGCGCCGTCGGCGTCTCGCTCTTCAACGACCGCCGCAGGGCACGCCGCGAGGCCGAGGGCCCCGGCGACGACGAGGCCTCCGAGCTCGACCTGACGCCCGAGGCGATCGGAGAGGTCGAAGCCGTCCCGGCGAACCGCGCGCTGCCCGAGGGCACCGGCGGAGCCGGTCCCGGCAAGGACCGGGTCAACGGGTACGACGACGTGACCTGACCCTCCCCGGACACCTTTCGCGGCCGGGGCGCCCGTGTGGCGCCGCCGGCCGCTTCCGTCTCCGCTGAGCTGCGGGGTTCCCGTGCCCGGCGGGAGGGGATCCGGATAATGATCGTCCTGTTGTCGGTGCGGGCCGGTAACCTCGAAAGCACGATGACAGAGGACCTCTCACCGGCCGAGCGGTACGCGGCAGCCCGTAAGCGCGCTGCCGAGCAGGCCACCGCCCTCGCCTCCTTCCGCGGAATGTACGACTTCGGCCTCGACCCCTTCCAGATCGAGGCCTGCCAGTCGCTCGAGGCGGGCAAGGGCGTGCTGGTGGCCGCGCCCACCGGCTCCGGCAAGACGATCGTCGGCGAGTTCGCCGTGCACCTCGCCCTCGGGCAGGGCAAGAAGTGCTTCTACACGACGCCGATCAAGGCGCTGTCGAACCAGAAGTACGCCGACCTGTGCCGCCGTTACGGCGCGGACAAGGTCGGCCTGCTCACCGGCGACAACAGCGTCAACTCGGACGCGCCGGTGGTCGTGATGACCACCGAGGTGCTGCGGAACATGCTCTACGCGGGCTCGCAGACGCTGAGCGGGCTCGGGTACGTGGTCATGGACGAGGTGCACTACCTCTCCGACCGCTTCCGCGGCGCCGTCTGGGAGGAGGTGATCATCCACCTCCCCGAGTCGGTGACGCTGGTGTCGCTGTCGGCGACCGTGTCCAACGCCGAGGAGTTCGGCGACTGGCTGGACACCGTGCGCGGGGACACCGAGGTGATCGTCTCCGAGCACCGGCCCGTGCCGCTGTTCCAGCACGTGCTGGCGGGCCGCCGGATGTACGACCTGTTCGAGGAGGGCGAGGGGCACCGCAGAGCCGTCAACCCCGACCTCACCCGCATGGCCCGGATGGAGGCCAGCCGGCCCTCGTACCAGGACCGCAAGCGCGGCCGCGCCATGCGCGAGGCCGACCGGGAGCGGGAGCGCCGGCAGCGCTCCCGGATCTGGATCCCGAGCCGCCCGGAGGTCATCGAGCGGCTCGACGCCGAGGGCCTGCTGCCCGCCATCACCTTCATCTTCAGCCGCGCCGCCTGCGAGGCCGCCGTGCAGCAGTGCCTGCACGCGGGCCTCCGGCTGAACGACGACGGGGCCCGGGAGCGGGTCCGTGCCCTCGTCGAGGAGCGCACGGCGAGCATCCCCCGCGAGGACCTGCACGTCCTCGGCTACTACGAGTGGCTGGAGGGCCTGGAGCGCGGGATAGCCGCCCACCACGCGGGCATGCTGCCGACGTTCAAGGAGGTCGTCGAGGAGCTGTTCGTGCGCGGCCTCGTCAAGGCCGTGTTCGCCACCGAGACCCTCGCGCTCGGCATCAACATGCCGGCCCGCTCGGTGGTGCTCGAGAAGCTCGTCAAGTGGAACGGCGAGCAGCACGCCGACATCACCCCCGGCGAGTACACCCAGCTCACCGGCCGTGCGGGCCGTCGCGGCATCGATGTCGAGGGCCACGCGGTCGTGCTCTGGCAGCGGGGCACGAGCCCCGAGCACCTGGCCGGGCTCGCGGGCACCCGCACCTATCCGCTGCGCTCCAGCTTCAAGCCGTCGTACAACATGGCGGTCAACCTGGTCGAGCAGTTCGGCCGGCACCGCTCGCGCGAGCTGCTGGAGACCTCGTTCGCGCAGTTCCAGGCGGACAAGTCGGTCGTCGGCATCTCCCGGCAGGTGCAGCGCAACGAGGAGGGACTGGACGGCTACCAGGCCTCCATGACCTGCCACCTGGGCGACTTCGAGGAGTACGCGCGACTGCGCCGCGAGCTGAAGGACCGGGAGACCGAGCTGGCCAAGCAGGGCGCCGCCCAGCGGCGCGCGGAGGCCGCCGTGGCGCTGGAGAAGCTGAAGCCGGGCGACGTCATCCACGTGCCGACGGGCAAGTTCGCGGGGCTCGCGCTGGTGCTGGACCCGGGGCTGCCCGCCGGCCGTTCCAACGGCCACCGCGGCTTCGACAGCCACGACGGTCCGCGGCCCCTCGTGCTCACCGCCGAGCGCCAGGTCAAGCGGCTCGCGTCGATCGACTTCCCGGTGCCCGTGGAGGCGCTGGAGCGGATGCGGATCCCGAAGTCCTTCAATCCGCGCTCGCCGCAGTCCCGCCGTGACCTGGCCTCCGCGCTGCGCACCAAGGCCGGGCACATCACCGCGGAGCGGCACCGCAAGAAGCGGTCCGCGGCCGCCGACGACCGGGAGATCGCGCGCTTGCGCACCGCGCTGCGCGCGCACCCCTGCCACGGGTGCGACGACCGCGAGGACCACGCCCGCTGGGCCGAGCGGTACTACCGCCTCAAGCGCGACACGTCGCAGCTGGAGCGCCGTATCGAGGGCCGGACGAACACCATCGCCCGTACCTTCGACCGCATCGTCGGCCTCCTCACCGAGCTGGACTACCTGCGCGGCGACGAGGTCACCGAGCACGGCAAGCGGCTGGCCCGGCTGTACGGCGAGCTCGACCTGCTCGCCAGCGAGTGCCTGCGGGCCGGAGTGTGGGAGGGGCTCGGCCCGGCCGAGCTCGCCGCGTGCGTCTCCGCCCTGGTGTACGAGTCCCGGTCCGGGGACGACGCGTACACGCCGAAGCTGCCCTCCGGAGCGGCGAAGGCCGCCCTCAGCGAGACGGTGCGGATCTGGGGCCGGCTCGACGCCCTGGAGGAGGACTTCCGCATCAACCAGGCGGAGGGCGTCGGCCAGCGCGAACCCGATCTGGGCTTCGCCTGGGCCGCCTACATGTGGGCCTTCGGCACGGGCCTGGACGAGGTGCTGCGCGAGGCGGAGATGCCGGCCGGTGACTTCGTGCGCTGGTGCAAGCAGGTGATCGACGTCCTCGGCCAGATCGCGGCCGCCGCGCCCCCGGGGTCGACGGTGGTGAAGAACGCCCGCAAGGCGGTCGACGGTCTGCTGCGCGGGGTCGTGGCGTACTCGTCCGTGGGCTGAGCGCGGCCGCTGCGGCGAAAGGCCGGCCCGGCGCCGTCCCGGGAGGGGTGTTCCCTCCTCCCGGGACGGCGCCGTTCGTATGCCCGTTCCTCGTGACACACGGTGTTCGAGCGGGTTCGCAGCGTGCAAATGGGTTCGAGCGTACCCCTGCTCCTGTGCCGATTTCCGGGGCTTGCTGAATATGACACAGCGATGATCCGGTCGGATTAAGCTCGCCCGCAGCGCACCGAGTTGAGGTGTAATCGTGCGCTTGTTCCCAAAAATACCGAAGGTTCCGTTTGAGAACCCACGAACCGCTGCACGTCCCCCTACTCCCAGCCGATTCGTCTCAGAGGGCATACATGGTGAGTGTTCAATCGCCTCCCGGTGGCCGTGAACTTCCGTACGCACGCGTGCTGTTGCCGCCGGCCATACTGATGGCCGCGGCGACCGGGGCCGCCGCGGCCCTGGTGGTGGGGCCGGCCAGGATCGCCGTGGCCTGGTGCGGTGCCATCGCGACCGTCCTGGTCGTCACGACCGCGTCCCAAGTGGTCCGCCGCGGCCGTCGGGTCCGCTCCCTGCGCGCCGAGTTCGCCCACCGGACCGGCTACCTGGAGCACCGCGTCACGGCCCACGACCAGGAGTTCCTGGCGCTCGGCCGGGAGGTCCTGCCCGCCATGCTGGACCGCCTGCGCTGCGGCGACTCGCCCTCCGAGGTGGTCCGCCTGGGCATCGCGGAGAACCCCGAGTACAGCCACCTGCCCGAGTCGCAGCGCTCGCTGATCCGCATGATCCTCGACATCGTCGACCGCGAGGAGGTCCGGCGCGACTCCTCCCAGCGCGCCTTCGTCAACATCGCGCGGCGCGTCCAGGCGATCGTCCACCAGCAGAACAAGGAACTCCGCGAGATGGAGGAGGACCACGGGCGCAACCCCGAGGTCTTCGACGACCTGCTGCGCATCGACCACGGCACCGCGCTGATCGGCCGCCTCGCCGACTCCATCGCCGTCCTCGGCGGCGGCCGGCCCGGCCGCCAGTGGCCCAACGCCGTGCCGCTCTACAGCGTGCTGCGCGGCGCCATGTGCCGCATCCTGGAGTACCGCCGCATCGAGCTGCACTCCATCGCCAAGGTCAACGTCGACGGCATGTCCGTGGAGCCGCTCATCCACGCCGCGGCCGAACTCCTCGACAACGCCACCCGCTACTCGCCGCCCCAGACCAAGGTGCACGTCACCGCCATCGAGGTGCAGACCGGCATCGCCGTCGAGATCGAGGACGCCGGCGTCAGCCTCAGCGAGGAGTCCCGCGCCAAGGCCGAGGGCATGCTCGCCCGCGCCCAGGCCGGCATGGACTTCCAGGACCTCGGCGACACCCCGCGCCTCGGCCTCGCCGTCGTCGGCCGCCTCTCCACCATGTTCAACCTGCAGGTCTCGCTGCGGCAGTCCGCGTACGGCGGGGTCCGCGCCGTGATGGTCGTCCCCCGCGACATGCTCACCGACGAGGCCGCGCCCGGGCTCGCCCACGGCATCGGCATCGCCTCCGTGCCGACCATGGACACCGACGGTGTCGAGGGGCCCGACCGCACCGTCAAGAAGCGGCGCCCGACCACCGGCCCGCCCGTCCGCTCCTCTGCCGAGAAGCTGGCCATGGGCATGGGCTACGAGGACGACGTGCCCGTCGTCACCGAGTGGACCCCGGGCGGACTGCCGCAGCGCCGCAGCCGGGTGAAGACCCCGCTCAGCCAGCGGATGGCCGAGGCCGCCGCCGCGGAGGCCGCGGCCGAGGCCGCCCGGGCCGCCGCGCCCGTGTGGGGGGAGTCCGACCCGGAGCCGCAGCCCATCGACCCGCCCGGTGCCTGGGTCGAGGCGTTCATGGCCGGCCTCAAGAGCGACCCGGACCCGACCGCCTTCACCAGGAACCCGGACGACCCCACCTTCTCCACCACGACCGACGGGCCGGTCCCCGTGGAGGCCGACGACGAGAGGGACCTCAAGTGATCCAGCAGCGAGCCAACTTCGACTGGATGCTCAAGGAGCTCGCCGACGGCGTCCCCGGCATCGAGCAGATCGTGGTGCTCTCCGCCGACGGACTGCGCATCGCGCGCCACGGGGGCGACGTGGACGCCGCCGACCGCGTCGCCGCGGCCTGTGCCGGCCTGCAGAGCCTGGCCGGCGCCGTCGCCGCCGAGATCGACGCCGGTGACGGCCGGATGCGCATGGTCATCATCGAGATCCACGGCGGCTACTTCTACCTGATGGAGGCCGGGCCCAATGCCTACCTCGCGGTTCTCGCCAACGAGATCGCCGAACCCGGACTGATGAGCGCCCGCATGCGCGACCTCGTCGTACGGATCGGCTCCCATCTGACCAGTCCGCCCCGGCGCAACGGGCAGACCGTATGACTCCTCCGCGACGCCAACGGCGCTATACCGGGGAACCACCGCCGCCGCCCCCGCCCCCGCCGCTCCAGGACAGCACGCCGGACGGTCACGCGCCGGGGGACGGGAGGAAGGAGAAGAATCCCGAACGGCTGTACGTCCTCACCGGCGCGGGCCCCGGGGACGGCGAACGGGCCCCCATCGACCTGGTGACGCTGATCATTGCGCGCGCCGAGCCGCCGCCCTCCGCCGCGCCGGAGCAGACGGCACTGCTCAGGATCTGCGAGGCCCCGCTGTCCGTGGCCGAGATCTCGGCCTACCTCAACCTGCCGTTCAGCGTGGTGACCGTCCTGCTCACCGACCTGCTGGCGGCCGAACTGGCCCAGGCGCGCGCCCCGCTGGTCACCCAGGCGCGGGCCGACCGTTCCCTCCTCGAAGCGGTGATGCATGGACTACAACGGCTCTGACACCATCACGGGCCCCTCGCCCAAGGACCATCTGCCGCACACGGCGGAGACCGCGGTGAAGATCGTGATCGTGGGCGGCTTCGGGGTCGGCAAGACCACCATGGTCGGTTCCGTCAGCGAGATCAGACCGCTGACGACCGAGGAGACCATGACCCAGGCCGGCATCGGGGTCGACGACAACTTCGGCTCCGACACCAAGACGGCCACCACCGTCGCCATGGACTTCGGCCGCATCAGCATCACGGACCAGCTGGTGCTCTACCTCTTCGGCACCCCCGGCCAGGAGCGCTTCTGGTTCCTGTGGAACGGCCTGTTCGAAGGCGCCCTCGGCGCGGTCGTCCTGCTCGACACCCGCCGGCTGGAGGTCAGCTTCGACGTCATCGGGCGCCTGGAGGAGAAGGGCGTGCCCTTCGTCGTCGCCGTCAACGACTTCCCGGACGCGCCGGGCCATCCCGTGGAGGACCTCCGCCAGGCGCTCGACCTGGCCCCGGAGATCCCGATCGTGGCGTGCGACGCCCGGCGCCGGGCCTCCAGCCGGGACGTCCTGATGACGCTGCTGCGCTTCCTGCACGCACTGGCGACGGCGAAGGCACCCGCGTGAACGACCGGCCCGCGCCCTCCCGTCCGCTCCTCCCCCCACTCCCTCCGGCCTCACCCCCGCGCACGCGCGGGCGAGCGCCCTCCACGTCCCCGTCCCCTTCCCCAGGACAAACGGATCCCAGGCAGCGGATCCCCGGCTTCGGAGCACCGTCGTGACGTCTGAACACCTCTTCCCGCCCGGCACCGACAGTCCCTCGGTGCCGCCCCCCGGCTGCCCCGCCCACGGCGTCGGCCCCGGCGGGCTGCGCCGGCTGTACGGCCCCGGGGCGGAGGACCTCGGCGCCCTGTACGAGAAACTCCGCGCCGAGCACGGTGCCGTGGCCCCCGCCCTGCTCCACGACGACGTGCCGATCTGGGTGGTGCTGGGCCACAGCGAGAACATGCACATGGTGCGCAGCCCCTCGCAGTACTGCCGCGACAGCCGGCTGTGGAACGCCCTCCAGGACGGCACGGTCAAGCCCGACCACCCCCTGACGCCCCTCTTCGCCTGGCAGCCCATGTGCTCCATGGCCGAGGGCGACGAACACCTGCGGCTGCGCGGCGCGGTCACCGGTGCCATGTCCACCATCGACCACCGTGGCATCCGCCGCTTCATCAACCGCGCGACCCAGCGCCTGGTCAACGAGTTCTGCGAGGAGGGCAGGGCCGACCTCGTCAGCCAGTTCGCGGAGCACCTGCCCATGGCGGTGCTGTGCGAGATCCTCGGCATGCCCGAGGAGTACGACGAGCGCCTGGTCCAGGCGGCCCGCGACATGCTCAAGGGCACCGAGACCGCGATCGCCAGCAATCAGTACATCATGGACGCCCTGTTCCGGCTGACCGCCCGGCGCCGGGCCGAACCGAAGGAGGACTTCACCAGTCACCTCGTCAGACACCCGGCGAACCTCAACGACGAGGAGATCGGCCAGCACCTGCGCCTGGTCCTGCTCGCCGCCTACGAGGGCACCGCCAACCTGATCGCCGACGTGCTGCGCATGGTCCTCACCGACCCGCGCTTCCGCGCCCAGCTCAACGGCGGGCAGATGACGGTGCCCGAGGCGGTCGAGCAGTCCCTGTGGGACGAGCCGCCGTTCAGCACGATCGTCGGGTACTTCGCCAAGCAGGAGACCGAACTGGGCGGCCAGCGCATCCGCAAGGGCGACGGACTGCTGTTCGGCATCGCACCGGGCAACGTCGACCCGCGCGTCCGCCCGGACCTCTCGGCCAACATGCAGGGCAACCGGTCCCACCTGGCTTTCGGCGGCGGCTCCCACGAGTGCCCGGGCCAGGACATCGGCCGCGCCATCGCCGACGTGGGCGTCGACGCGCTGCTGCTGCGCCTGCCGGACGTCCAACTGACCTGCGACGAGCGCGAGCTGTCCTGGCGCGCCTCGATCCAGTCCCGGCACCTGGTGGAGCTGCCGGTGCGGTTCGTACCCAAGCCCCAGCAGGACGTCATGCAGCAGCCCGCCGCCCGCGCGGTGCCGTCGCAGCGCACCGGCCGGGCG
>NZ_JAVRHI010000248.1:0-38607 GCF_034105845.1 Streptomyces sp. CRN 30
GAGCCGGCGCGCCTCACCCGCCGGACCGCCGCCGCCACCGCCCCGTTCCTGCGCCGCACCGCGGAGCTTCCCCCGGCCGGGGCCGAGGCCCTGTCCACGGCCGCCGCCCGGTTCGGTGTCTCCCGCACCGACCTGCTGACCACCGCCGTCGCCGTGTTCCTGCACCGCATGACCGGCGCCGACGACCTGGTCGTGGGCCTGGCCACCATGAGCCGGCTCGGCAGCGCCGCGCTGCGCGTCCCGGGCACCGCCTCCGACGTCCTGCCGCTGCGGGTGCCCGCCTGCCCCGGCACGTCCGTCGCCGACACGGCGCACGCCGTCGCCGGTGAGCTGAAGGCGCTCCGCCGCCACCAGCAGTACCGGGGCGAGTTCCTCCGCCGCGACCTCGGGCTGCTGGGCACCGGCCGCCGCCTGTACGGCCCGGTCCTCAACATCGTCCCCTTCGACGAGACGCTGCACTTCGGCGGCGCCCCCGCCGTCTGGCACCACCTGTCCGGCGGTGCCGTCGACGACCTGCAGATCTCCGTACGCCCCGGAACGGAGCCCGGCGGGCTGTGGCTGGCCTTCGACGCCAACCCCGCCCTGTACGAGGAGGACGAACTCACCCTCCTGCGCGACCGGTTCCTCCTCCTGCTGCGCCGGCTGACGGACGCGGCGCCGGAACTCCCGCTGCGCGACCTGGACCTGCTGCTGCCGGGCGAGCGCCCCGAGGACACGTCCGCGCGCACCTTCCCCGTCGACGGAACCCTCACGGAACTGTTCGAGCGGCAGGCCGCCGCGGTGCCGGAGCGGACGGCCGTGTCGGGCGAGGGCGGCACCCTCACGTACGCGGAGCTGGACGCCCGGGCCAACCGCGTGGCCCGGCTGCTGGTCGAGCGGGGCGCGGGACCGGGCCGGGTGGTGGCGCTCGCGCTGCGCCGGGACGTCTCCCTGCTGCCCGCCCTGCTGGCCGTGCTCAAGACGGGCGCCGCCTACCTGCCGCTGGACACCGGCCACCCGGCCGAACGGCTGCGGCTGGTCGTCGAGGACGCGCGGCCCGTCCTCCTCGTCACCGACGGCGGCCTCGCGGAAGCGCTGCCCGACGCCGGGGTCCCCACGGTCCTCCTCGGCGACCCACGGGTCGAGGAGGACCTCGCCGGCCGGCCGGCCGGCGGCCTGACCGACACCGAACGCGGCGGGCCGGTGAGCCCGTCCGACACCGCGTACATCATCCACACCTCGGGCTCCACGGGACGGCCCAAGGGCGTGCCGGTCCCGCACTCCCACGTCGTCCGGCTCTTCGCCGCCGCCGGGGAGCACTTCGCCTTCGGCCCCGACGACGTGTGGACGCTGTTCCACTCCTACGCCTTCGACTTCTCCGTGTGGGAGATCTGGGGCGCCCTGCTGCACGGCGGCCGCCTCGTCGTCGTGCCGTACGCCGTCAGCCGCTCGCCCCGGGACTTCCTGCGGCTGCTGCATCACGAGGGCGTCACGGTCCTCAACCAGACGCCGTCCGCGTTCGAGCAGCTCATCGACGCCGACACGGAGCGGGCCGCCGAGAAGGGCGAGGACTCCGCGCGTCCCGCGGCCGGCGCCCTGCGGTACGTGGTGTTCGGCGGGGAGGCGCTGCGCCCCGAGCGGCTGCGCCCGTGGGCCGACCGGTACGGCCTCGACGCCCCGGCCCTGGTCAACATGTACGGCATCACCGAGACCACCGTGCACGTCACCCACCACCGCCTCACCCGCGCCGACCTGGACGACCCCCGCCGGGGCAGCGTCGTCGGCACGCCGCTGGCGGACCTGCGCGTGTACCTGCTGGACCCCGAGGGCCGCCCGGTGCCCACCGGCGCCACCGGCGAGATCCACGTGTCCGGCGCCGGAGTGGCCGCCGGCTACCTGAACCGGCCCGACCTCACCGCCGAACGGTTCCTCGACGACCCCTTCGGGCCGCCCGGCAGCCGCATGTACCGCTCCGGCGACCTGGCACGGCGCCGCGCCGACGGCACGCTCGAACACCTCGGGCGCGCCGACGCACAGGTGCAGCTCCGCGGCTTCCGCGTCGAACCCGGCGAGATCGAGAGCGTCCTCGCCGGGCACCCGGGGGTCGCCCGGGCCGCCGTAGTCGTCCGCCGCGCCGACAACGGCGCCCAGCAGCTCGTCGCCTACACGGTCACCGCCGGCGACACCGCGCCGTCCGCCGCCGAGCTGCGCGCCCACGCCGCCGCCCGCCTGCCCGAGCACATGGTCCCGGCCGCCTGCGTCCCCGTGGCCGCCCTGCCGCTGACCGCCAACGGCAAGCTCGACGTCCAGGCCCTGCCCGCACCCGACTTCGCCGCCGCGGCGGCGGGCGCCCGCCCCACCACACCGCAGCAGAGCCTGCTCTGCCGGCTGTTCGAGGACGTGCTGCGGCTGCCCGCGGACACCGTCGGCGCCGACGCCAACTTCTTCGACCTGGGCGGCGACTCCCTCCTCGCCACCCGGCTGCTGGCCCGCCTGCGCGCGGAGACGGGCGCCGAGGTGCCCATCACCGCCCTGTTCGACGGGCCGACACCGGCCGCGCTCGCCGAGCGGCTCACCGCACAGGACGGCACGACGGGCCCGCTGCCCGCCCTGGCCGACGTCGTCCGGCCGGACCGCGTACCGCTGTCCTTCTCCCAGGAACGCATGTGGTTCCTCAACAAGCTCGACGACGGGGCCGCGACCTACAACATCCCCCTCGCCGTCCCGCTGCGCGCCCCCGTCGACGCCGACGCGCTGCACGCGGCCCTCGGTGACGTCGTCGACCGCCACGAGAGCCTGCGCACGGTGTTCGCCGAGCACGAGGGCGCGCCGTACCAGCGGATCCTGCCGCCGGGGGAGCTGCGCCCCGTACTCCACCGCGTCGACTGCCCCGCCGAGGAGATCACCGCACACGTCACCACCGCCTCCCGGCACCGCTTCGACCTGACCGCCGAGAACCCCCTCGCCGCCTGGCTGCTGGGCACCGGCCCGGAGCGGACCCTGCTGCTCGTCCTGCACCACAGCGCGGCCGACGGCTGGTCGCTGCGCCCCTTCGCGGACGACCTGGGCACCGCCTACGCGGCCCGCCGCGCGGGCCGGGCACCGCAGTGGACCGCGCTGCCGGTGCAGTACGCCGACCACGCCGTGTGGCAGCGCGCCCTGCTCGCCCCCGAACCCGAGGGGCCGGGGCGCCTGGAGCGGCTGACGGCCCACTGGCGCACGGCGCTGGCGGACCTGCCCGAGGAATGCACCCTGCCCGGCGACCGGCCGCGCCCGGCGGCCCCGCGCGGCGGCGGC
The DNA here is from genome assembly GCF_034105845.1 of Streptomyces sp. CRN 30. Taxonomy (NCBI): domain Bacteria; kingdom Bacillati; phylum Actinomycetota; class Actinomycetes; order Kitasatosporales; family Streptomycetaceae; genus Streptomyces; species Streptomyces sp. CRN 30. The sequence goes on from NZ_JAVRHI010000248.1 coordinate 3,277, forward strand.
GCCCACGTCACCGCGACGGTGGACGCCGACCTGCACCAGGGGCTGCTGCGGCTCGCGGACCGCGCGGGCGCCAGCCTGTTCATGGTGCTGCACGGCGCGCTCAGCGCCCTGCTCACCCGGAGCGGCGCGGGCGAGGACGTCGTCGTCGGCACCCCGGTCGCGGGCCGCTCCGAGCCCGCCCTGGACGAGGTGATCGGCCTGCTCACCAACACGCTGGTGCTGCGCGCCGACACCTCCGGCGACCCCGCCTTCCGCGAGCTCCTCGCCCGGCTGCGCACCCACGACCTCGGCGCCCTCGACCACCAGGACCTGCCCTTCGACCGGCTGGTGGACGAGCTCAACCCGCCCCGCCACCCGTCCCGCCACCCGCTCTTCCAGGTCATGCTGGCCCTGCAGAACAACGAGCGGGCCGTGCTCCGGCTGGACGGACGGGAGCTGCCCCTGCGGCCCACCGCCACCGGCACCGCCAAGTTCGACCTCTTCGTCGACGTCCTGGAGCGGTACGACGACGCCGGCGCCCCCGACGGCCTCGACCTGCACGTCGAGTACGCGAGCGACCTGTACGACGCCGGGACCGCGGAGGCGTTCACCGACGCCCTCCACCAGGTACTCCAGGCCGTGAGCGCCGACCCGGACGTCCGCGTCCACGCCCTGCCGGCGCCCGCCCCGCGCGGCGCGGGCACCGCGCCCGACACCGGCGTCACGGAGGCGGAGCGCACGGCGCTGTCCGTCCCCGGCATCCGCGACGCGCTCGCCCTGCCCGGCCCCGACGGCGGCCCCGCACACCTGTACGTGGTGCCCGGCCGCGCGGACGCCGCCGAACGGGTCGAACAGCTCCTCGCCTCCGCCGGGCACGGCACGGTCCGCGTCACGGCGGTCGGCGCCCTGCCCCGTACCGCCGACGGCTCCGTCGACACCGACGCCCTGCGCGCCCTGCCCCTCGCCGACCGCGTCGCCGCGGACGCCTGGCGGGAACGCCTCGCCACCCTCCCCGGTGTCACCGACGCCGAGGCCTTGGTGGAGAACGTCCCCGAGGAACTGCCCCGCCGTCACGTGGGCACGCCGCGCCGCCCGGCCGGACAGGCACCGGCGGAGACCACCGTGACGGCACCCGCCACCACGGTCCCGGCCCTGAGCGAGGGCCCGGAGCTGGCCCGACCGCACGTGTCGAGCTGGGCGCAGGCACTGCTGCGCGCCGCGGACGGCGCGCACGGCGAGATCGTGCACGTACACGCCGACGGCAGTGAGGAGCGGCGCAGTTACGCGTCCCTCGTCACCGAGGCCTCCCGGGTCCTCGGCGGACTGCGCCGGGCCGGACTGCGCCCCGGCGACCAGGTCATCCTCCAGTGCGACGAGAGCGAGGACTTCCTCGCCGCGCTGTGGGGCTGCGTCCTCGGCGGCTTCGTCGCCGTCCCGCTGACCGTCCCCGCCTCCTACGCCACCTCCTCGGCGGCCCTGGCCAAGCTGGAGGGCATCTGGAAGATGCTGGGCCGGCCCTGGATCGTGTGCTCGCCGGGCAAGGAGGCGGGCCTGCGCGACCTCGCGGACCGGCACGGGTGGCCCGGGCTGCGGCTGACGACGGCCGACGCGCTGCGCGAGGCGCCCGAGGACCGCGACTGGTACGAGGCCCGGCCGGACGACCTCCTCCTGATGCTGATGACCTCGGGCAGCACCGGCCTGCCCAAGGCCGTGCGCCAGAGCCACCACGCCGTACTGACCCGCTCCGCCGCGACCGCGCAGCTCAACGGGCTCGGCGAGCAGGACGTCACGCTGAACTGGATCCCGCTCGACCACGTCACCGGCGTGGTGATGTTCCACCTGCGCGACGTGTTCCTGGGCTGCCGCCAGATCCACGCGCCCACCTCGTACGTCCTCCAGGACCCGGTGCGCTGGATGGACCTCGCCGACCGGCACCGGGTGACCGTCACCTGGGCGCCCCAGTTCGCCTTCGGGCTGCTGGCCGAGCACGCCGACCGCTTCCGCGACCGCGACTGGGACCTGTCGCCGGTGCGGCTGGTGATGAACGCCGGTGAGGTCGTCGTGGCCGCCGCCGCCCGCCGCTTCCTGCACGCGCTGAGGCCCTTCGGCCTGCCGCAGGACGTGATGCACCCCGGCTGGGGCATGTCGGAGACCTGCTCGGTGGTCACCGACGCCGTGCTGCCGGGTGAACCGGACGGCTCCGACGAGTCGTTCGTCAGCTGCGGCCGCCCCTACCCGGGTTTCGCGATGCGGGTCGTCGGCGAGGACGACGCGGTGCTCGCCGAGGGCGAGGTCGGCCGCTTCCAGGTCCGCGGCACCTCCGTGACCAGCGGCTACCACGACAACCCGGCCGCGAACGCGGAGGCGTTCACCGTGGACGGCTGGTTCGACACCGGGGACCTGGCGTTCCTGCGCGACGGTGAGCTGTACATCACCGGCCGCGCCAAGGACGTCATCATCGTCAACGGCGTCAACCACTACAGCCACGAGATCGAGGCCTGCGTCGAGGAATCGCCCGCCGTGGTGAAGAGCTTCAACGCCGCCGTCGCGGTGCGCTCCGACCCGTCGGCGGACACCGACGAACTCGCGCTCTTCCTGCACCTCACCCCCGGCCGGGACCCGGCCGCCGCGCTGCGGGAGATCGCCGGCAAGGTGACCCGGGAGATCGGCGTCAGCCCCGCCTTCCTCGTCCCCGTCGACCGGGACGCGATACCCAAGACCGAGATCGGCAAGATCCAGCGCACCAAGCTGCGCAAGGCCTTCGAGGCGGGCGACTTCGAGGCGGCGGTCCGCGAGACCCAGCTGCTCATGGGCACCGCCGCCACCCTGCCCGACTGGTTCCTGCGCCCGGTGTGGCAGCGGGCCGTACGGCACCGCCCGCACCCGCCGGCGCCCGGACGGCACACCCTCGTCCTGGCCGGCGCCGACCCGCGCGCCCACGACCTCGCCCAGCGCCTCGCCGAGCGGCTGCGCACCGACGGCGGACTGTGCACCGTCGTCACCGACGCGACGGCGTACGAGCGCGTGGACGCCGCGCACCACCGCCTGCGGCCCGCCGAGGACGCCGACCACGCGTCTCTGCTGCGGCAGTTGGAGGCCGACCGGCGGCCGGTCGACGCCGTCGTGCACCTCGGCGCGCTGCACGCCGACGGGACCGGACCGCTGGACGACGCGGGCGCCGGCTCCCTCCTCGCGCTCGCCCGCGCCCTCGCCACCCGGCCGGAACAGCGGCACCCGATCGACCTGCTGTACGTGACGGCGGGCGCCCAGGCGGTGACGCCCGAGGACGACGCGTCCCCGGCGCACGCCCTGGCCGGCGCCCTGCTGAAGTCGCTGGCGGAGGAGTTCACCTGGCTGCGGGGCACCCACCTGGACCTCGCGCCCGACGGCGCCGAGGACCCCGTACCCGTGCTGCTGGCCGAGGCGGCGGGCCCCTCGCCCGACGCCGAGGTCGCACGGCGCGACGGACACCGGTACGTACGCCGGCTGGCCCCGCTGCCCGAACCGCCGCCCCGCACCGAGCCGCCCGCGGCCGACGGGTTCCACCTGGTCAGCGGCGGACTGGGCGGCGTCGGCGCCGAGCTCGCGGCGCACCTGCTGCGGACGCCCGGCACCCGGCTGCTGCTGCTCGGCCGCACCCCGCTGCCCGCCGGGGACACCGGGGCCGAACGGCCCGGCGAGGGAGGCCCCGAGGCCGCCCGCACCGGGACGCTGCAACGGCTCCGCGCCCTAGGCGAGGTCCGCTACGCGTGCGCCGACGTCACCGACGAGACCCAGGTGCGGGCCGCGGTCGACGCGGCCGCCGAGGCCTGGGGCGTACCCCTCACCTCGGTGCTGCACCTGGCCGGAGTCCTCGACGAACGGCCCGTCGAGGAACTCGACCCCGCGTCCTGGCGGCGGGCGCTGGAGGCGAAGGTGCACGGCGCGTGGACGCTGCACCGCGTCGCCGCCGACCACCCGGTGACCTCCTTCACCACCTTCTCCTCGGTGAACGGCTGGTTCGGCGGCGCCATGAACGCCGCCTACTCCGCCGCCAACGCCTTCCTGGACGCCTTGGCGCTGCACCGCCGCCACGTCGGGCTGCCCGCGCAGAGCCTGGCCTGGAGCATGTGGCGGGAACGCGGCATGAGCAGCGGCTACAAGCTCGCCGCGCTCGGCGAGGCCCGCGGCTACCGGGTGCTCGACACCGCCGCCGCGCTGCGCTCCTTCGACCTGGCCCGCACGGTGGACGGACCGCACCTGCTGATCGGCGCCGACCGCAGCGCCCCCTGGGTCCGCAGCCACGTCCTCCAGCCCGCCCGGCAGGTGCGCCGCACGGCCGCCCGCGTCGCCCTGGAGGAGGGCACCGACCTGGGCGCCCTGTACGGCGCGGCGGCCGAGGCCGCCCGGGCGTGCGGCCTCACGGACGGCTGGGTGCTGCGCTCGGCCGGCACCGCCGCCCGGCAGGCCGGGCCCGACCCGGACGCGGGGCAGCGGCTGCGGCGCACGGAGGGCGAACTCGCCCGGCTCTGGTGCGAGGTGCTGGGCCGCGACCGGGTGGGCCGGGACGACAACTTCTTCGACCTCGGCGGCAACTCCCTGCTCCTGGTGAGCGCGCAGACCGCGATCGAGAAGGCCTTCGGCCGCGAACTGCCCGTGGTCGACCTGTTCGCCCACCCCACCGTGCGCGACCTGGCCCGTCACCTCACCACGCTGACGGGTCCCGGCACGGCCGCGGAACCCCCAGCGCGGAACGACACGGAAGAGAGCGCGCCCGACGGTCTGCGGCGGGCCAGGGAACAAGCACAGCGGCAGCGGGCGGCCCGCGCCCGCCGCTCCGCACGGCACGGAAAGGACCGAGGGAATGCGTGACGGCACCGACCCGCTGGGCGAGGAGGAGGACCTTCCCGCCGTCGCCGTGATCGGCATGGCGGGCCGCTTCCCCGGCGCCGACGACCTGGACACGTTCTGGGACAACCTGGCGGCCGGCCGGGACGCCGTGCGGCCCGTGACCGACGAGGAGTTCCTGGCCGCGGGCGGCGACCCGCGTGACCTCGACGACCCGGCCCTCGTCCGCATGGCGTCCGTCATCGACGGCATCGACCGCTTCGACTCCGGTTTCTTCGGCTACAGCCCCGCCGAGGCCGCCGTCGTCGACCCCCAGCAGCGGCTGCTCCTCGAGACCGCCCACCACGCCCTGGAGGACGCCCGCTGCCTGGACGCGGCCGGAACCGGCACGGTCGGCGTGTACGCGGGCAGCGGCGACAGCCGCTACTACCCGGCGCACCTCCACCCGCGCTACGCCGGACAGCCCGGATCGGTGGCGCTGGTGCACGCGGCCACCGCCAACTCCCTCGGCACGCTCGCCACCCGCGTCTCCTACGAACTGGGGCTGACCGGCCCGAGCGTCTCCCTGCAGACGGCCTGTTCCACCGCGCTCGTCGCCGTGCACACCGCCTGCCAGGACCTCCTCGACTACCGCTGCGACACCGCGCTCGCCGCCGCCGTCTCCCTCAACCCCTCGGCGCTGCTCGGCTACCGGTACGTGCCCGACGGCCCCTTCTCGCCCGACGGCCGCTGCCGGGCCTTCGCCGCGGACGCGGCCGGCACCTCCTCCGGCGACGGCGTGGGCGCGATCGTCCTGAAACGCCTGGAGGACGCCCTCGCCGACGGCGACCGCATCCGGGCCGTCATCCGGGGCAGCGCCGTCAACAACGACGGGCGCCGCAAGGTCGGCTTCACCGCGCCCAGCGCCCCCGGACAGACCGAGGTCGTCCTCGCGGCGCAGGCCCAGGCGATGGTCGACGCCTCCACCATCGGCCTGGTCGAGGCGCACGGCACCGCCACCCGGCTCGGCGACCCCATCGAGGTGTCCGCGCTGACCGAGGCGTTCCGGCAGAGCACGGACCGCACCGGGTACTGCGCCCTTGGCTCGGTGAAGACCAACATCGGCCACCTGGGGGCGGCCGCCGGCATCGCCGGGATCGTCAAGGCGATCCTGGCCCTGGAACACCGCCAGGTCCCGCCGAGCCTGCACTTCGACGAGCCCAACCCGCTGATCGACTTCGCCGCCGGGCCGTTCCGGGTGCCCACCGCCCTGGAGGACTGGGCGGCGGACGGCCACCCCCGGCGGGCCGCCGTGAGCGCCTTCGGCGTCGGCGGCACCAACGCGCACGTGATCCTGGAAGAGGCTCCGCCCGTCGCGCCCCCGCCGCCCCGCCCGCCCGAGGACGGCCGCCGCCTGGTGCTGCCGCTGTCCGCGCGCACGGCCGGCGCCCTGCCCGGCCAGGCCGAGGCCCTGGCCCGGCACCTCGAGCGCCGGCCGGAGGTGCGTCTGGACGACGTCGCGCACTCCCTGCGCGCCGACCGGCCCGCGCTGCGCCACCGCCTCACCGTGACGGCCGCCTCCCGTGACGAGGCCCTGTCCGCGCTGCGCACCGCCGTGCCCGGCACGCCGCCGGTCTCCGACGAGCCCGCGCGGGTGGCGTTCCTGCTGCCGGGCGGCGGCACCCAGTACCCCGGCATGGGGGCGGAGCTCTACCGCGACCACGACGTCTACCGCGACGCGGTCGACGAGTGCGCGCGCATCCTGCGGCCCGTCCTCGGCGCCGACCTCCGCACCGACCTGCTCGACCGCCCGCAGGGCGGCCGCACGGGCGGCGACCCCACGGCCACCTTCCTCGGACTGGTCGTGACCGAGTACGCGCTCGCCCGCACCCTCATGGAGGCGGGGGTGCGCCCGGACGCGCTCATCGGCCACTCCCTCGGCGAGTACACCGCGGCCTGCCTCGCCGGGGTCATGGAGCTCGAGGACATGCTGCCCCTGGTCACCGAGCGCATCCGGCTCATCGCCGCCGCTGGTGGGGCGACGGTCGGGGTGGCGGCCCCCGCCGAGGAGCTGCTGCCGCTGCTCGACGACGACCTGTCCCTGGCCGCGGTCAACGGACCCGCGGCGTGCACCGTCGCCGGACACGCCGACGCGGTCACCCGCTTCGAGGCCGAACTCACCCGCAGGGGACTGCCGTTCCGCCGGCTGCGCATCCCCGCCGCGGCCCACTCCCACGTCCTGGACCCGGTCCTCGACACCTTCGAGAGCCACCTGCGCACCGTCACCCTGCGCCCGCCGCGCATCCCGTACGTCACCAACGTCACCGGCACCTGGGTCACCGACGCGCAGGCCACCTCGGTACGGCACTGGATCGACCACACCCGCCGCACCGTCCGCTTCGCCGACGGCATCACGGCCCTGTGGGAGCGGCTGCACCCCGTCCTCGTGGAGATCGGTCCGGGCGACTCGATGACCAAGCTCGCCGTCGCACGGCTCGAGGAGCACGCCCCGGTCACGGTGACCACCATGCGGCACGCCAAGGCCGACGCCCCGGACGGCTTCGTCCTCGCCGAGGCCTTGGGCCGGCTGTGGAGCGCGGGCGTGGACGCCGCGCTCCCGCCGGTGCCGGGTGAGCCGCGGAGCGTCCCGCTGCCCGGGTACGCCTTCGAACGGCACCGCCACTGGATCGACGCCCCCGGCGCCCGCACGGAGCCCGGCGCGCCGGAGACCCCCACTGCGCCGGGCGCGGGCACGGGCGTGAGTCTCGCCCCGCGCCCCCGCCTGACCACCGAGCACGTGCCCCCGCGCACCGACCGCGAACAGGCCGTCACCGGGCTGTGGGAGGAGACCCTCGGCATCGGCGGCATCGGCGTGCACGACAACTTCTTCGACCTCGGCGGCGACTCGATGCGCGCCGTGCTGCTCGCGGGCCGGCTGCGCCAGACCGGGACGCTCGACGTGCCGGCCGCGACCCTGCTCGCCGCGCCCACGGTGGCGGGCGTCCTCGCGGCGGCCGCCGAGCACGGCGAGGACGGTACGGAGCCCGCGGGTGCCCCGTCGGCCGCGCTCGGCCCACTCCTGCCGCTGCGCGCCGAGGGGAGCGCCGCGCCCCTGTTCTGCGTGCACCCCGGGGCGGGCGTGGCCTGGCGCTACACGGGGCTGTTGCCGCACCTCGGCGGCGACCAGCCCGTGTACGGCATCCAGGCCGCCGGACTCGACGGCACCCGGCCGCCCGCGCCGGACGCCGCGGCCATGGTCGCCCACTACGTGGACCTCGTCCGCGAAACGCAGCCGCACGGCCCGTACCGGCTGCTCGGCTGGTCGTACGGCGGGTTCGTGGCCCACGCGATGGCCTGCGCGCTGCAGGAGCGCGGCGAGCGGGTGGAGCTGCTCGCGATGCTCGACGCACCCCAGCCGCACGGCACCGCCCACGACCCCGACGCCGCCGAACGGCAGGTGGCCGCCCTCCTGACGAGGGTGACCGGCCTGCCCGTCGAGCCGGAGGCGGGCCCGCCGGACGTCGAGACCGTCCTGGACCGCATCGACGCGAACGTCACGGCGGACCCCGCGAGTTCCCCCGTCACCCGCGCGGAGGCGGCGGCGATCGCGGAGGTCATGCGCAACAACCTGCGCATCGCACCGCAGTTCGCCCCCGGCCTCTTCCACGGTGACGTGCTGTTCTTCAGCGCCGACCAGGAGGACGCCACGGACTTCCCGACCGACCTGGCGGTGCAGCCGGGCAAGGCGGACGCCTGGCGGCCGTACGTCGACGGCGCCCTCCAGGACCACCGTGTGCCCTGCGGCCACTACGAGATGACCGAACCCGAGCCCCTCGCCCGCATCGGCGAGGCCGTCGCCAAGGCGCTGCGGCCGGCCTCCGGCTGACCGGCGCCCCCTGCTTCCCGCCCGACCCTCCTCCGACGAACTCACGAAGTCACGAAGGGCCACACGTGAACGCCACCAAGAACCTCTACGACCTCGGCGACGCCCCCGACCTCGGCACCGCGCCCAAGCAGATGTACGCCTCCCTCATCCGCCAGGAGCGCTACGGGCAGCCCGTCGACGCCTTCCGCACCGAGGTGGTGGACGTCCCGTCCGTCGGCCGCGGCCAGGTGCTCGTCAAGGTGATGGCGGCCGGGGTCAACTACAACAACGTGTGGGCGGCGAAGGGCGAACCGCTCGACGTGATCGCCGCGCGGCAGAAGGCCGGCGCCACCGAGGACTTCCACATCGGCGGCTCCGACCTGTCCGGCATCGTGTGGGCCGTCGGCGAGGACGCACGGGGCGTGAAGCTGGGCGACGAGGTCGTCGCCCTCGCCGTCCGGTGGGACCAGCGGGCGGAGGACATCCGCCTCGGCGCAGACCCGGTCACCTCCGCCTCGCAGCGGGTGTGGGGGTACGAGGAGAACTACGGCTCCTTCGCCCAGTTCGTGGTCGTCGACGACTACATGCTCCACCCGAAGCCGGCCCGCCTGTCCTGGGCGGAGTCCGCCTGCTACATGGCGACCGCGGCGACCGCCTACCGTCAGCTGTTCGGCTGGGAGCCGCACACGGTCCGGCCCGGCGACCCCGTGCTGGTCTGGGGCGGCGCGGGCGGCCTGGGCTCCATCGCCATCCAGCTCGTGAAGCACGTCGGCGGCATCCCGGTGGCCGTCGTCTCCAGCGAGGAGCGCGGCGAGTACTGCGTGAAGCTCGGCGCCAAGGGCTGGATCGACCGGCGCGAGTTCGACCACTGGGGCCGGATGCCGGACACTGACGACGAGGAGGCGATGGGCCGCTGGCTGAAGGGCGCTCGCGCCTTCGGACGCCGGTTCTGGGAGGTGCTCGGCGAGCGCCGCAGCCCGCGCATCGTGCTGGAGCACTCGGGCGCCGACACCATCCCGACGTCCATCTACATGTGCGACAACGCCGGAATGGTCGTCATCTGCGGCGGCACCACCGGTTACAACGGCGACGTGGACCTGCGCTTCCTGTGGATGCGGCAGAAGCGGCTGCAGGGCTCCCACGTCGCGAGCGCCCGTGAGGCCCGCGAGGTGACCCGGCTGATCGACCAGGGCCACATCGACCCCTGCCTGTCGCGGACGTTCGGCTTCGAGGAGATCGGCCTGGCGCACCAGCTCATCCACGACAACCGGCACCCGGCGGGCAACATGGCCGTGCTGGTCGGTGCCGAGGAGTAGCGGAGACCGGGCACCCGCCCGTGCCGTACCGACAGACGGGGCCGACCGCCGGCGAGTGCCGCGGTCAGCCCCGTACCCAGCTGAAGAAGCCCGGCCCGACCGGCACCACCCGTACCCGCACGGCGGCTTCCGGGGCCGTGCGGAGCGCTACGCGCAGCCCGTCGCCGTCCGGCTCCGCCCGCAGGCCGCGCAGGCTGCCCGGCATCGGGCGGAGGCGGTGCAGGGCCTTGAAGGCGGCCTCCTTGGCCGAGAACAGGGACGTCACCGTCCAGGCACCGCGCAGCAGTCGCTCCTCGTCCTCGCGCAGCACCAGCCGTGCCGCGCCGGCGGGCAGCGGGCGCAGTTCCAGGTCGCAGCCGAGCGGGGTGTCCCGGCCCGGCGCGCGGGCCACGGCGACCGCGACGCCCGCGCTGTGCGAGAGCGACGCGGCCCGCCCGGGCGGGAACAGCGGCAGGCGGCCCGCCCGGGGGATCTCCCCGCAGTCCAGTCCCACCGCGCGCAGGGCGCGCCGGGCGGCGAGCCGTCCGGCCAGGAACTCCCGCCGCCGCTCCGGCCGCATCGCCGCGGCGGCGGCCTCCTCGGCGGGTCCGGCGGGAAGCACCTCCGGCTCCGTGACGTGGGCGGTGCCGAGGCCGAGTCCGGCCACCGCGCACAGCGGCCGCGCGCAATCGAGTCCCTCCAGCACACCGGCCGGCCACCGCGCGTTCGCGGTGGCCGGCCGGTCCGGTTCGGTGCCGGGGGCCGTCACACCCGCAGCAGCTTCTTGATGATCTTGCCGGCGGGGTTGCGCGGCACCTGCTCGATGAACTCGATCCGCCGCGGGCGCTTGTAGGGCGCGAGCAGCTCCTTGACGTGGCCGAGCAGTTCCACGGCGCCGGGGTCGGTCCCGTCCTCCGCCACGACGTACGCCAGCGGCACCTCCCCGTAGTCCTCGTCGGGCACGCCGACGACCGCGGCGTCCCGGACCGCGGGGTGGGTCATCAGGGCCCGCTCGATCTCCGAGGGGTAGACGTTCTGGCCGGCCCGGATGATGACGTCCTTGGTGCGGTCGACGAGGTGGATGCGCCCCTCCTCGTCGATGAAGCCCAGGTCACCGGTCCTGATCCAGCCGTCGAGGGTGATCTCGCGGGTGGCCTCGGGGTCGTTCCAGTAGCTCTGCATGACGCCCGGCCCGCGCACCACGACCTCGCCGATCTCCCCGCGGGGCAGCTCCCGCCCGGACCCGTCCACCGCGCGGGCCGACATGCCGGGCACCACGCGGCCGCAGGGGATGCGGGCGGTGACGTCACCGGGGGCGGGGTGCTCGTCGGGGCCGAGGGTGACGAAGGGCCCGCCGACCTCGGTCATGCCGTACACCTGGCGGAAGCCGCAGCCGAGCCGCTCCACGGCCTCCCCGTACACGTCGAGGGGCATCGGGGCGGCACCGTACAGGATCTCCCGCAGCGAGGACAGGTCCGTGGTGCGGGAGCCCTTGGCCTGGAGCAGGAAGCGCAGCATCTGCGGGACCAGCCACATGTGCGTGGCCCCGTGCCGTTCCACCGCGGCGAGGGCGCGCTGCGGGGTGAAGCCCGGCATCAGCACCACGGTGGCGCCGGCGGCCAGGTAGGTCAGCGACACGACCATGCTGCCGTGGTACAGCGGGCAGCAGTTGACCATGACGATGTCGTCGGTGGGCCGGGCCATGACCAGCCAGCCCAGGGCGATGGCCCGGAAGGAGGCGGAGTCGACCGTGACGCCCTTGGCCCGCCCGGTCGTCGCCGAGGTGTGCAGCACGGCGATCGGGTCGGTGTCGGCCACGACGGGCAGGTCCCGCTCCGCGGAGAGGGTGCCCAGCGCCCCGAACGCGGGCTTGTCCAGCGCCACGCGGAGCACCACCGACGCCGGGAGCTCCGGGTGCCGGTCGAGGAGCTCGGACTCGCCGAGGACGGCCACCGCGCCGACGCGCTCGATGATGTCGGCGACCTCGGGCACGGCCAGGCTGTGGTTCAGCGGCACGAACAGCGCGCCGAGCCGGGCGAGCGCGAAGTAGCTCTCCAGGACCTCGATGCGGTCCTTGGAGACCACCGCGACCCGGTCACCCTTCTCGATGCCCAGGTCCGCAAGGCCGCGGGCCAGCTCCAGCGTGCGGTCGTGCAGCTCGGTCCAGGTGACGCTGCGCTCCTCGTCCACCAGGGCGACCCGGTCGGGGAAGCACTGGCGGTTGCGTTCCAGCAGCTGCGTCAGCCACATCAGGCACCGCCGGTGGCACCGGCGACGGACCGCTCGGCCACGAACCGCTCGTAGTCGGCGATGGTGTGCAGGCCCTCCATGTCCTCGGCGGTGATCTCCACGCCGAGGCGCTGCTCCACGAGCAGGACCAGACGCACGAGGTCGCCCGAGTCGATGCCGCTGGAGGCGAGGTCGACGTCGTCGCCGATGGCCTCCGCGTACTCGGCCGTACCGGTGAGTTCGACCAGCAACTCCCTGATGACGCTCATGGGTTCCCCTTCTTCACTGCGGTGTGCCGGCCGTCCTACGGGTCCGGTGTGTCACCTCTCCAAGAGGCGCCCGGGGCGGGCCGCACTCCCCGGGGCGGGGCGTGATCTATGTCACCCGGCGCGTGCCCTGTGGGTGGGGATAGCGAGACCCGTGCACGGCCTCTTTCCGTAACGACAGGTTGTGCCCGGGTCCTCGCGGGCCTTGGGGGTGGTGGCGGGGCCGGGGTTCGGACGTTCGAGGAGTGATGCGAGTGCCCAGGCAGTGCGTGCGGGGCCCGGCCGGCAGACGGCGCGGACCCACCACGGCCGAGGACGGCCGCGGCGGCGGTGCGGCATGAGCGCCCGGCAGAGCACTGCCGGGGCACCGGCCGCCGCGGCACCGGCCGACGACGTACCGGCCGACGGCGTCCCGGCCGTCACGGAGGAGGAGCTGCAGGCGCACTTCGACGCCCTCGTCGCCGCCGGCGAGACGATCGAACCGCGCGACTGGATGCCCGACGGCTACCGCCGGATGGTGCTCCGCCAGCTCTCCCAGCACGCCCACTCCGAGATCATCGGCATGCAGCCGGAGGGCGCCTGGCTGACCCGGGCCCCGTCCCTGCACCGCAAGTCGGTGCTCATCGCCAAGGTCCAGGACGAGGCGGGCCACGGCCTGTACCTGTACTCCGCGGCCGAGACGCTGGGCGTGGACCGGGCCGAGCTCCTCGACGCCCTGCACCGGGGCCGGCAGCGCTTCGCGGCGACCTTCAACCACCCCGCCCTCACCTGGGCGGACACCGGGGCCGTGGCCTGGCTGACGGACGGCGCCGCCGTCATCAACCAGGCGCCCATGACCCGCATCTCCTACGGCCCGTACGCCCGCGCCATGCGCCGCGTCTGCCTGGAGGAGGCCTTCCACGTACGGGAGGGCTACGACCTGATGCGTGCCCTGTGCGAGGGGACGCCGGAGCAGAAGCGGATGGCCCAGGACGCGGTCGACCGCTGGTGGCTGCCCGCCGTGGCGCTGATGTTCGGCCCGCCGGACACCACGACGGGCGGGATCGACGCGCGCACCGCCGCGATCGGCGCGTCGGTCTCCCGCCGCGCCATGGCCTGGGGCATCAAGCGCCACACCAACGACGAACTGCGCCAGCGCTTCGTCGACGCCGTCGTCCCGCAGGCCGAGCGGCTCGGCCTGACCCTGCCCGACCCGGCGATCCGCTGGAACGAGGAGCGCGGCCACTACGACTTCACCCCGGTCGACTGGGAGGTGTACCGCACCTCGCTCGGCGAGAACACGCACTGGGCCCGGCAGCGGCTCGCGCACCGCCGCGCCGCGCACGAGGACGGCGCGTGGGTGCGGGAGGCGGCCGCCGCGTACGCCGCCCGCGAGGACGTCCACGGCGGCACGGAGGAGCAGGCATGAGCGGCACGAGCACCGGTACGGCACGGGAGGGCGCCCCCGCGTCCTGGGAGGTCTTCCTGCGGCCCCGCCGGGGCCTGGCGCACCAGCACGTGGGATCGGTACGGGCCGGTGACCCGGACACCGCCCTGCTCCGGGCCCGTGACCTGTACACGCGCCGGGACGACCCGCTGTCGCTGTGGGTGGTCCGCTCGGACGCCGTGCACACGGTCTCCCCCGACGAGCGCGACCCGTACTTCAGCAACGGCCGGCACAAGCCGTACCGCTACCCGGAGCAGTACGCCCCGCTGGCCCCGACCGCGGAGGGATCCGACGGTGACCACCACCACTGACCCGGCACCCGCCCCCGACACCCTCCGCGGCGGAACCGCCGGCGCCACCGACGCCGACCTCGCCGTGCACCTGCTGCGGCTCGGCGACGACGCGCTCGTCCTCGGGCAGCGGCTGTGCCAGTGGATCACGCGGGCACCGACCATCGAGGAGGACCTGGCGCTGTCCAACATCGCCCTGGACCTCGTCGGTCACGCCCGCACCCTGCTCGCCCTCGGCGGCCGGCTCGACGGGACCGGCCGCAGCGAGGACGACCTCGCCTTCACCCGCGGGGACCGCGAGTTCACCAACGCCCTCCTGGCCGAGTTGCCCAACGGGGACTTCGCGGTGACCGTGGCCCGGCAGCTCGCCTGGACCCACTACGCGGTCCCGTACTACGAGGCGCTGGCCGGCTGCGCGGACCCCGACCTCGCCGGGTTCGGGGCGCGGGCCGCCAAGGAGGTGGCCTTCCACCGGCTGCACGCCGACAACTGGACGCTGCGGCTGGGGCGCGGCACCCCCGAGAGCGCCGGGCGCCTCCAGGCCGGTCTGGACCGGGTGTGGCCGTACACGGCCGAACTCTTCGACGAGGACGACGTGCTGCGCCGCCTCGTCGCGGCCGGCACGGTGCCCTCGCCGGGCCCGCTGCGCCCGCTGTGGGAGGAGCGGGTCACCGAGGTCGTCACCCGCGCCGGGCTGACGGTGCCCGCACCGGACTGGCAGGCCCGGGGCGGGCGCGCCGGCCTGCACACCGAGGAGTTCGGCCCGCTCGTCGCCGAACTGCAGTCGGTGCACCGCCAGTTCCCCGGGGGCACCTGGTGAGCGCGCCGACGCGGACGGGGGAGCGCGCCTCCGTGGCGGACGTACGGGCGCGGGTGGAGGCCGTGCCGGACCCGGAGCTGCCGATGATCGGCCTCGGCGACCTCGGAGTGGTCCACTCCGTCGCGGAAGGCACCGACGGCGTGCTCGAGGTGGAGATCCTGCCGACCTTCCTCGGCTGCCCGGCCCTGCCCGCCATCACCGCCGCCGTCCAGGACGTCCTCACCGGGTGCGGCCATCCCGACGGGCGCGTACGGCAGGTCCTGTCACCGCCCTGGACGACGGACCGCGTCACCGCCGCCGGACGGGAGAAGCTGGCCGCCCACGGCATCGCCCCGCCCGCACCCGCCGCGCCCACCACGCCGGACGGCCCGGTCCCCGTCGAGCTGGGCGCGGTCCCGTGCCCGCACTGCGGATCGCGGGCCACCCGCCCGCACAGCCCCTTCGGCCCGGCCCGCTGCCAGTCGATCCTGCGGTGCACGGCGTGCCGTGAGACGTTCCCCGCCCTGACCGCGCTGTGAGGACCCCCGTGAACACCGTCGCCACCACCGCCACGGCCACCGCCGCCGTCCCCGCCGCGCCCCGGGCCCGGCGCACCGGCTGGCACCGCCTGGAGGTCACCGAGGTCCGGCCGCTGACCCCGGACGCGGTCGCGGTCACCCTCCACGTCCCCGGCGACCTGCGCGACACCTTCACCCACCGGCCCGGCCAGCACGTCGTCGTACGGCACCGGCGCGCGGGCGGCGAACTCCGCCGCAGCTACTCGGTGTGCCCTCCGCCGGGCGACCCGGCCGCCCTCCGCCTGGTCATCGGCCGCGGCACCCCCCACGGCTTCGGCGCCCACGCCGTCACCTCCCTCGCCCCGGGGGACCACCTCGAACTCTCCCCGCCCACCGGCGCGTTCGCCCTGCCGGACCTGCCCGGCGCGCACCACGTGATGGTCGCGGGCGGCACCGGTGTCACCCCGCTGGCCGCGATGGCGGCGGCCGTGCTGCGCGAGGACCCCGCCTGCCGGGTCTCCCTGGTGCACGCGGTCCCCACGACCGCGACCGCGCTGCTCGCCGACGAACTCGCCGAACTCAAGGACACCCAGCTCGACCGGTTCACCGTGCTGCACGTCCTCACCCGCGAGGACCGCCCCAGCGAGCTGGTCAGCGGGCGCATCGACCCCGCGAAGCTGCTGCGGCTGCTCACCGCGCTGGACGCCCGCCCCGGACCCGGCACCACGTTCGCCCTGTGCGGCCCGGCCGGGCTGGTCACCGCGGCGCACGGGACGCTGACCGGGTGGGGCGCCGACCCGGCGGCCGTCCGCACCGAACTGTTCACCACCGACGGCACGCCGCGGGACCCCTCCCGCGGCGCACCGCCCGCGGCCGCACCGGCGCGGACGGCGGGGGAGACCCGCATCACCGCGCTGTTCGCCGGGCGCCGCGGCGCCGTCACCCAGGAGCCGGAGGACCGGGTGATCCTCGACGCACTGCTGCGGGACCACCCCGACGTGCCGTACGCCTGCCGGGACGGCGTGTGCGGCAGCTGCCGCGCCAAGGTCCTCTCCGGCGAGGTGGAGCTGGAGGGGCAGTACGCCCTCGACGCCGAGGACCTCGCCGCGGGTTACACGCTCGTCTGCCGGGCCCGCCCGCGCAGCGCCGAGGTCACGCTCGACTTCGACGCATGACCCGCTGAGACCCCATCCCGACCACCCCTTTCCCCCGAGCACTTGAACTACCGGACGAGGAGAAGACGTTGAGCACCACTTCGCGGCACGAGGGCAGGACCGCTCTGGTCACCGGAGGCAGCCGCGGCATCGGCAAGGCCATCAGCCGGCGCCTGGCCCAGGAGGGCGCCCTGGTGGGCGTGCACTACGGACACGACGCGACCGCGGCCGAGCGGACGGTCAAGGAGATCGAGGCGGAGGGCGGCCGGGCCTTCGCCGTCCACGCCGAACTCGGCGTCCCCGGCGACGCCGACACCCTGTGGCGGGCCTTCGACGAGGCCCTCGCCGCAGCCGTGGCCGGCCAGGACGCCGACGCGGCCGCCGTCCCCGCCACCGGCCTGGACATCCTCGTCAACAACGCGGGCATGACCGTGCCGCGCCCCCTCGCGCACGTGACCGAGGAGGACTACGACCGGGTCTTCGCCCTCAACACCAAGGCGCCCTTCTTCATCATCCAGCGCGGCCTCGACCGGCTGCGTGACGGCGGCAGGATCGTCAACATCTCCTCGACGGCCACCCGCCTCGCCTTCCCCCCGATCGTCTCCTACACCATGACCAAGGCCGCCCTGGACTACCTCACCCTCTCCCTCGCCAAGGAGCTCGGCCCGCGTGGCATCACGGTGAACAGCGTCGCGCCCGGCTTCACCGAGACGGAGATCAACCCGACGCTGCAGATCCCGCAGGTCCGGGAGGCGTACGCGGCCGCCTCCGTGTTCAGCCGGCTGGGGCAGCCCGCGGACATCGCCGACGTCGTGGCCTTCGTGGCGAGTGACGACGCCCGCTGGGTGACCGGCCAGTGGATCGACGCCTCCGGCGGCGTCCACCTCGGACCGTGACCACGCAGCCCCGCCCCTCGCGGACCGTGACCAGGTACCCAGGAGATGTCATGAACAACAGCACGTCCGCTCTCGCCGAGCCGGCCGCGGACGACGCCCTGACCCGGCCCTTCGACGGCTCGACCCCCTACGACGCGTACGTGCACGCGTCCGTCCTCAACTCGCTGCAGCACCCCCTGACCGAGGCCGCGGACGAGATGGGCTTCCTCGTCACCACCCAGGTCATGGAGCTGTGGTTCACGCTGGTCGTGCACGAGTGGCGGGCGGCCGCACAGGCGTTGGCCAAGGACGACCTGGACGAGGCCCTGGACGCGCTCACCCGCAGCCGCCGCGCCCTCACCGCCCTCAACGGCTCCTGGCAGCCCATCGCCGCGCTGACCCCGGCCCAGTTCAACGGCTTCCGGGCGGCCTTCGGGCGGGCGTCGGGCTTCCAGTCGGCCATGTACCGGCACATGGAGTTCCTCCTCGGTGAGAAGTCCGCCCGGATGCTCGACACCCAGCGGGGCGACCCCGCCGTGCACGAGGCGCTGAGCGAGACCTACCGCGCCCCGTCCCTGTACGACGAGGTGCTGGCGTTCCTCCACCGGCAGGGGCTGCCGGTCCCCGCGCACGTCCGGGACCGGGACGTGACCGCCCCCCACGTCCCCGACCCGGGGGTGGTGGAGGTGTGGCGGCGCGTCTACGCCGGCGAGCAGCACCACCCGCTGCTCGTGCTGGCCGAGTCGCTCACCGACATCGCGGAACTGGTGGCGCGCTGGCGCTTCGACCACGTCATGGTCGTACGCCGCGCGATGGGCGCCAAGCCCGGCAGCGCCGGCTCCTCCGGGCTCGCCTGGCTGGAACAGCGCGCGGCCCGCCCGGTCTTCCCCGAACTGTGGGAGGCGCACGGTGCCGTCTAGGACCATCTCCGCCTTCGCCGCCGAGGAGGAGCGGCGGGTGCTCAGCCTGAAGCCGGTGCTGGCGCCGGAGCGCGGCCGCTACGGCGACCACCCCCAGCACTCCTACGACGCCTGGCCGGCCGCGGACCCGGACGCCCCGCTGGTGATCCTGCTGCACGGCGGGTACTGGCGCTACGACCGGATGCACCTCACGCCCTTCGCGGCCTGGCTGTCCCGGCAGGGCTTCCACGTCCTGCTCCCCGGCTTCCGCAGGTCCGGCGGCGCGGGCGGCTACCCGGAGACCTTCGACGACGTGGCGCGGATCGTCGACACCCTGCCGCAGGGCCGGCCGTACGTGCTGGCCGGGCACTGCTCGGGCGGCCACCTGGCCCTGTGGTGCGCGGCCCGGGGACTGCTCCCGGCCGGCTCGCGCTGGCACACGCGCACCCTGCCGACGGCCGTGCTGGCGCTCGCGCCGCTCACCGACCTCGCCGCCACCCGCCGTGACGGTCTCAGCGAGGGGGCGGCACTCCAACTCCTCGGCGACGACCCGGAGTTCACGGAACGCCTGTCCGCGACGGACCCGCTCACCCTGCTGCGCGACGCGGGCACGACGGGGGTGCCCACCGTACTGCTGCACGGGGCCGCCGACGAGGAGGTGCCGCTCACCCAGTTCTCCGACTACGCGGCCGTCCACCACGACCTGCGGACCGTCGTGCTGCCCGGCACCGGCCACTACACGCTCATCGAACCCGAGGCGCCCGGCGCCCGGGCCGTCGCCGGCGCCCTGGGGGACCTGGCCGCGGGCTTCGGCGCCCGCCGACCGGCGGACCAGGACGACCGGGAGGCGGTGCGCCCGTGACGACGACCGCTCCCGGCGCGACCGGCGCGACCGGCGCGGAGGCCGAACGGCTCGACGCCGAGGACACCCTGGCCCCCCTCCGGGAGCGGTTCCTGCTCCCGGAGGGAGTGGTCTACCTCGACGGGAACTCCCTCGGCCCGCTGCCCGCCGCCGTGCCACCGGTCCTCACCGACGTCGTGCACCGGCAGTGGGGCACCGACCTGATCAGATCGTGGAACACGCACGACTGGTGGGAAGCGCCCCTCAGGGTGGGCGACGCCGTCGGCCGCCTCCTCGGCGCCGCACCCGGGCAGACGGTGGCGGGGGACTCCACGAGCGTGCAGCTGTTCACCGCGCTCAGCGCCGCCGCCGCACTGCGCCCCGGCCGGCCGCTGCTGGTCACCGACCCCGGACACTTCCCCACCGACCGGTACCTGGCCCAGGCGGTGGCCGGCCGCGAGGGACTCGAGGTGCGCCACGTCTCCCCGCGCGACCTCGAAGGGTTCCTCGCCGCCGAGGGCCACCGGGTCGCCGCCGTCAGCTACTCGCCCGTCGACTACCGCACCGGCGAGCTGTACGACATGGCGGCGCTGACGGCCGCCGCGCACCGGGCCGGCGCGCTCGCCCTGTGGGACCTGTGCCACGCCGCGGGCGCCTTCCCGCTGCGCGTCGACGACCTCGGCGTGGACCTCGCCGTCGGCTGCGGGTACAAGTTCCTGTCCGGCGGCCCGGGCGCCCCCGCCTTCCTGTACGTGGCCCGCCGCCACCACGAGGGCCTTCGGACCCCGCTGACCGGCTGGACCGGCCACGCGGACCCGTTCGGCACGGCCCCCGAGTACACCCCGGCACCCGGCATCGCCCGGGCCCGTGTCGGCACCCCGCCGATCCTGTCCCTGCTCGCGCTCGAAGCGGCGCTCACCGCCTTCGACGGCGTCGACCTGGCCGGGGTGCGCGCCAAGAGCCTCTCCCTGACGGGCTTCTTCCTGCGGTGCGCCGGGGAACTGCTGACGCCGCTCGGCTTCGAGGCGGTGACGCCGTCCGACCCGGCCCGGCGCGGCAGCCAGGTCTCCCTGCGGCACCCCCACGCCTACGGGCTGGTGCAGGCGCTCGCGGACCGGGGCGTCATCGCCGACATGCGCGCTCCCGACCTCGTGCGCTTCGGCGTGAACGCCCTGTACACCACCCACCGGGACCTGCTCACGGCCGCCGTGCGCCTGCGGGACATCACGCGCACGGCGGCCTACGATCCGGCGCCGCCGCCGTCGGGCCGGGTGGTCTGAGCGGTGTCCGGCCGCCGGACGCGTCAGCCGACGGTGGCCGGGTGCCGGACGACGGCGTCGAACAGATAGCCCTGGGTGTTGTGCACCGACCGCTCCGGCTGCGTACGGCCGGTGCTGTCGGTGGCCCGCGCCAGCAGTTCCACGGGGCCGGGCGTCCGCGGGGTCCAGCGCGCCTCCCAGCGCGCCCAGACCCCCGGCCGCGGTGTGTCGCGCAGCCGGGCCGGGTGCCAGCTCCGGCCGCCGTCGGTGCTCACGTCCACGCGGCGCACGCTGCCGCCGCCGCTCCACGAGCGGCCGTGCAGCACGACCGGCCGGCCGGGGGCGAACGCGGCCGGCCAGGGCAGCTCGAAGGCGCTCTTGAGCGTCTGCCGGGTGAGCGGCGCGCTGCCCCCGGGCGGGTACGCGGCGCCGAACAGCCGGTAGAACAGCGTGTTCCAGGGCGACAGCAGCGGTTCGGCGGACACCTCGATGTCGCCGACCCACTTGATCGAGGCGATCCCGACCCAGGACGGGACGACGACGCGCACGGGTGCGCCGTGGTCCGGGGGCAGCGGCTCGCCGTTCATCTCGTACGCGAGCAGCACGTCGTCCAGGGCCTTGGCGAGCGGCAGCGGGCGGCGGACGTGCCCGTGGTCGGTGCCGTCGCTGGTGTACGGGGCGTCGAGTCCGCTCGGCAGCACGTCGACCGCGTCCCGCCGTACCCCCGCACGGCGCAGCACCTCGCCCAGGCGCACCCCCCGCCAGCGGGCCACGCCGATCGCGCCGAGGGTCCAGGACGTGCCGCTGACCGTCTCGCCCTGCTGACCGGCGTAGAAGCTGCGGCCGTTGCCCGCGCACTCGACGGCGGTGACGAGCGACGTGGCCGGCAGCGCCTTCAGGTCGTCCAGGCCGAACCGCACCGGGCGGTCCCGCCCCGGCGCCCCGCGCAGACCGCTGCCGTGCAGTTCCAGCTGCCAGCTCCCGGCGTCGAGGAGCGGCGTGGTGGTGTGGTTGCGGACGAAGAACCGGTCGGCCGGGGTGAGGAGTCCGGTGCCGCGCAGCGCGTCGAAGCGGGTCTCGGCGTTGGTGCCGCGGACGGTGAACAGTTCGGGCGGCAGCGGTTTGACGATCCCCGCCGCCGTGGTCGTGGGTGTGGTCGTGACGGCGGCACCGTCGCGGGCGGCAGCGGCGCGCGCCGTACCGGGAACGGCCGCGGTGACGAGCCCGGCGGCGGTCGCCAGCCGGAGCATGTCCCGGCGGGTGGTGCCGGGGGTGCGGGCCGCACCGGCGAGCCACTGGACCGACCGGGCGCGGTCGTAGGCGTGTTCGTCGAGGTGTTCCTGCGTGCGTGCGCCGGTCGTGCCGGCAACGGTACGGGACATGGCCTGTCTGCTCCCCACGGGAGAAGGGACCGGGCGCGGGCACGGTGAGCAGCGGTGCGCGCGGGACCGGCGCGTACGGAACCTACGGAGATGCGCGCGGGCACGCGGCGCCCGGCGCGGTGACACGGCGGCACGACGGCCGCGGCAACGGTACGGGTCAGCGACGACAGCCGCGCGGCCGTACACGGCCGGCGGTGCCCTGGGGGCTGCTGGTGCGCGTGTGGCGCGTTGTCGTCGTCACGCCGCGATTGTAGGAGTGCCCCTCGCCCGCTGTCCGCCGTTCCGCGCGACAGGCACCCACGGGAAGTCCCTCACCGCGGGTGCCTGTCCCTCTCCGGGCCCTCCGGCGCGGGAGAGCGCGTGGCTCAGAACTCCTCGTGCGTCTCGGGGTCCCCGCCCAGACGCCGGTGGGCGCGGTCGGTGACGGCCCGCATGTCGTCGGCGTCCAGTTCGAAGCCGAAGACGTCGAGGTTCTGCCGCTGCCGCTCGGGGCTCGCGGACTTCGGGACGGGCACGGCGCCCAGCTGGACGTGCCAGCGCAGCACGACCTGCCCGGGCGTCACCCCGTGTGCTCCGGCGACCCGGACGATCGCGGGGTCGTCCAGCAGGTCGGTGCCCCGGCCCAGCGGGCTCCAGCTCTCGGTGACGATGCCCTGGTCCGCGTGGAAGGCGCGCGCCTCCGCTTGCGGGAGGAGCGGGTGCAGCTCGATCTGGTTGACGGCGGGCAGGACGCCGGTCTCCTTCTCCAGCCGGCCGATGTGCTCGGCGGTGAAGTTGGAGACGCCGATGGACCGTACGAGACCCTCCTCGCGCAGCTTGATCATGGCCCGCCAGGAGTCGACGTACCTGTCGACGCGGGGCAGCGGCCAGTGGATCAGGTACAGGTCCACGTAGTCGAGGCCGAGACGCGCGCGGGACTCCTCGAACGCAGTGAGCGTCTCCTCGTAACCGTGGTGGCGGCCCGGCAGCTTCGTCGTCACCACGATCTCCTCGCGGGGGACACCGCTGCGGGCGACGCCCCGGCCGACGCCGGTCTCGTTCTCGTAGCGGGTCGCCGTGTCGACGAGCCGGTAACCCAGCTCCAGGGCGCCGGAGACCGCCTGCTCGGCCTGGTCGTCGTCCATCGGCCAGGTGCCCAGGCCGATGCCGGGGAGCGTCCTGCCGTCGTTGAGCGTGTGCACCGGAATGCTGGTCACTGTCCGCCCTTTCCGTTCGGGTACGGGGTACAGCCGGTAGGAGTTCCCACTCGGCGCCGGTACGAACGGGTCACCCGGCGGACGGCGCGTCGGCCTGTGCGGTCAGTTGCTCGATCACGTCCTCCAGGTGCGCGGCCGCGGCCGCTGCCGCCGCCGCGGCGTCGCCCCCGGCCACCGCGTCGATGATGTCCAGGTGCTGCCGCAACGACTGGGCGGGCCGGCCCGGGCGCAGGGCCAGCCGGAACTGGAAGCGCACCATCGGACCGTTGAGCCGGTCGAGCTGACGCCTGGCCACCTCCTGCCCGCTGGCCTCCACGACGAGTTCGTGCAGGCGCCGGTTGAGTGCCGAGTAGGTGTGCACCGCCCCCTCGGCGACGGCCTGCCGCATCTCCTCGCCGATCGCCCGCAGCTCCGCGCGCTGCGCGTCGGTCGCCCGGGTCGCCGCCTTCCCCGCGCACAGCTGCTCCAGGGCGGAGCGGCACTCGGTGATCTGTACGGCCTCCTCCACGGACACCACCCGGACGCGGGCCCCGCGCCGGGGGACGAGCTCGACGACCTCCTCGGCGGCGAGGTCCTGCAGCGCCTCGCGGACGGCGCTGCGGGCCGCCCCGTAGAGGTCCGCCAGGTCGTTCTCCACGAGTCGCTGCCCGGGCACCAGGTCCCCGGAGCGCAAGGCGCGTCTGACGGCCTCCGCCACATGCCGGCGTCCGGCCGCTCCCGTCAGCCTGTTCTCCGTCACCTTTCCGGCCCCCTCCTGTCAGCGGCTGCTCAGCCCGTACGAGTGAGCCTAGTGTCGCACGCTGATCGATGACCTCATCGAGAATGCCATCGTCAATATCCTCGAAAATCTTGTCAACAATCTGATCGATGACCTAGCTTTCCTGGCACACCCCCAGTCCACGGCCCACCCACGGCCCACTCCACGGTCCAGGAACGGAGTCACCATGCGCGGCGCAGCAGCCGACCGGGTCCACGGGGCCCGCCCCCGCGGCTCCCAGACCGCCGTCCCGTGCCTCTTCATGCGGGGCGGCACCTCACGCGGGCCGTTCCTCGACGCGCGGGCGCTGCCCGGGGACACCGGCGTCCGGGACGCCGTGCTGCTGGCCGCGCTGGGCGCGCCCGACCCGCGCCAGATCGACGGCGTCGGCGGCGGGCACCCGCTCACCAGCAAGATCGGACTCGTCCGGCCGGGCACGGCGCCCGGCGTCGACGTCGAGTGGACCTTCGGACAGGTGCAGCCCGGCGGGGACACCGTGGACACGACGGCCAACTGCGGCAACATGCTCGCCGCCGTCCTGCCGTTCGCCGTCGAGACCGGCATGGTCGTCCCCGTCGCCGACCGCACCACGGCCCGCGTGCTGACCCACAACACCGGCATGGTCGCCGAGATCACCGTCGCCACCCCGGCGGGCCCGGACGGCGTGCGGCACGTCGCCTACCCGGGCGGGGCCCGGATCGACGGGGTGCCGGGCACCGCCGCACCCGTGGAGATCGGCTTCCTGGACACCGCCGGTTCCGTCGCCGGCTCCCTGCTCCCCACCGGCAACGTCCGCGACACCGTACGGGTCCCGGGCGTCGGCGCCGTCGACGTGACCCTCATCGACAACGGTCAGCCCCTCGTGATCGTGGCCGCCGGCAGCCTGGGCGCCACCGGTTACGAGACCCCGGAGCAGATCGACGCCGACGACGCGCTCAAGGCCCGGGTGGAAGCCCTGCGCCTGGTGTGCGGCGAGGCCATGGGCCTCGGCGACGTCACGGAGCGCAACTACCCGAAGATGACGCTGGTGGCACCGCCACGGCACGGCGGCACCCTCTCCACCCGCAGCCTCATCCCGCGCGTCTGCCACCAGTCCATCGGCGTACTGGCCGCCGTCACGGCCGCCACCGCCTGCGTACTGGCAGGGAGCGTCGCCGCCGAGGTCGCCGCTCCCGCGTCCGCTACGGAGACCACCCCGTCCGGTACGGGAACCACCCCGCCCGGCACCGAGGTCACCGTCTCCGTCGAGCACCCCTCCGGGGAGTTCAGCGTCACCCTCGGCCTCGACCCGGACGACCCCAGGCGTGTCGTACGCGCCGCGCTGCTGCGCACCGCCCGCCTGCTCATGGCCGGTGACCTGCTCGTACCGCGCTCCGTCTGGGACCCCGCCCGCACCGTCCAGGAGGTCACCGCGTGATCATCGACATCCACGGCCACTACACGACCGCACCGGCGCCGCTGGGGGAGTGGCGCGACGCCCAGGTCGCCGCGCTCACCGACCCGGAGCGGGCGCCCGACCCGGCGGGGCCCGCCATCGGTGACGACCTGATCCGCGAGACCATCGAGACCAACCAGCTCCGCCTGATGGACGAGCGCGGCATCGACGTCACCGTCTTCTCCCCGCGCGCCTCGTTCATGGCCCACCACGTCGGGGACCTCGCGACCTCCACCGCCTGGGCCCGGATCTGCAACGACCTGTGCCACCGCGTCGCCGAGCTGTACCCGGAGCGCTTCGCCATGGGCGCGATGCTGCCGCAGTCGCCCGGCGCCGACCCGGCCACCGTCCTCCCCGAGCTCGAACGCGCCGTACGGGAACTGGGCGCCGTCACCGTCAACGTCAACCCGGACCCGTCCGGCGGCCACTGGACCGCCCCGCCGCTGACCGACCGGTCCTGGTACCCCGTGTGGGAGAAGCTCGCCGAGCTGGACGTGCCCGCCATGGTGCACGTCTCCACCAGCTGCAACCCGGCCTTCCACACCACCGGCGCGCACTACCTCAACGCGGACACCACGGCGTTCATGCAGCTGCTGACCGGGGACCTGTTCGCCGACTTCCCCGGGCTGCGCCTGGTCGTCCCGCACGGCGGCGGGGCCGTGCCGTACCACTGGGGCCGCTTCCGGGGCCTCGCGCAGGCGCTGGGCCGGCCGGAACCGGAGGAGTACCTGCTGGACAACGTCTTCTTCGACACCTGCGTCTACCACCAGCCCGGCATCGACCTGCTGCTGGACGTGATCCCGCACGCCAACGTCCTGTTCGCCTCGGAGATGATCGGCGCCGTGCGCGGCGTCGACCCGCGCACCGGCCACCACTTCGACGACACCCGCCGCTACGTCGAGGACGCCGGCCTCACTCCCGAGGACCTGGCGGCCGTCCAGGAGGGCAACGCCCGGCGCGTCTACCCGCGCCTGGACGCCCGGCTGACCGCCCAGGGCCGCTGAGACCCGCTGAACCCCGCCGACACTTCGCCGCGAGCGCAAGGAGCCGCACCATGCACCACCTCGGAGTAGTCCACCGGACCATCGAACGCGCGGACCCCACGGCGGTCGGGGCGCTGTCCCGGTTCGGGGTCGCCACCGTCCACGAGGCCATGGGCCGCCTCGGCCTGATGCGCCCCTACATCCGCCCCGTCTACCAGGGCGCCAGGCTCTGCGGCACCGCCGTCACCGTGCTGCTCCAGCCCGGTGACAACTGGATGCTGCACGTCGCCGCCGAGCAGGTGCGGGAGGGCGACGTCGTCGTCGCCGGCTGCACCACCGAGAGCGAGGACGGGTTCTTCGGCGAGCTGCTCGCCACCTCCCTGCGGGCCCGCGGCGCCCAGGGCCTGGTCATCGACGGCGGCTGCCGTGACGTGGACGAACTGCGGGAGATGAACTTCCCCGTCTTCTCCCGCGCCGTCAACGCCAAGGGCACCGTCAAGGCCACCCTCGGCTCGGTCAACGTGCCGGTCGTCGTCGCCAACGCGCTGGTCGACCCGGGCGACGTGGTCGTCGCGGACACCGACGGCGTGGTCGTCGTCCCCGCCGCCCGGGCCGCCGAGGTCGCCGAGGCGGCCGCGCGGCGCGAGGCGGGCGAGGAGGGCAAGCGGGAGCGGTTCCGGACCGGAGAGCTCGGCCTGGACCTGTACGGCATGCGCGAGCCCCTGGCCGCGCTCGGCCTCACCTACGTCGACTGAGGAGGGACGCGACCGATGACCGACGACAACGGCACCTTCGCCGTCACCCCCGGCTGGCTCGACTGGTACCGCGGCCCGAGCAAGCCCGCCTTCGCCCTGCCGGAGGGCGCCGTCGACGCCCACTGCCACGTGTTCGGCCCCGCCGCCGCGTTCCCGTACGCACCCGAACGCAAGTACACGCCGGTCGACGCCTCCAAGGACGACCTGTTCGCGCTCCGCGACCACCTCGGCGTCTCCCGCAACGTCATCGTGCAGGCCACCTGCCACGGCGCCGACAACAGCGCCCTGGTGGACGCCCTGCACACGGCCGGCAACCGCGCCCGCGGCGTGGCCACCGTACGCCCCGACGTCAGTGACCAGGAGCTGCGGCGGCTGCACGACGCGGGAGTGCGCGGCGTGCGGTTCAACTTCGTCCGGCGCCTGGTGGACACCGTCCCCACCGAGGCCCTGCGGAGCGTCGCCCACCGCATCGCACCGCTGGGCTGGCACGCCGTCCTGTACTTCGAGGCCGCCGACCTGGCCGACCTGGCGCCGTTCTTCGCCGCCCTGCCGGTGCCGCTCGTCATCGACCACATGGGCCGCCCCGACGTGACGAAGGACCCGGAAGGACCCGGGTTCGCGCGCTTCCTGCGCTTCGTCGAGGCGAACGACGTGTGGGTCAAGGTGTCCTGCCCCGAGCGCCTCACCGTCACCGGGCCGCCCGCCCTGGACGGGGAGCGCCACGCCTACCGGGACGTCGTGCCGTTCGCCCGCAAGGTCGTCGACGAGTTCACCGACCGGGCCCTGTGGGGCACCGACTGGCCGCACCCCAACCTCAAGGACCACATGCCCGACGACGGTCTCCTCGTCGACCACATCCCGCATGTGGCCACGACCCCCGCCCGCCGCCGTGCCCTGCTGGTCGACAACCCCATGCGGCTCTACTGGCCCGAGGAGACCGGCCGGCCGTGACCCCCTGACACCGACACGGCGACGGAGCCGGGTCCCATCCCAGGAGCGTGCAGTGACGCACATCCCCACCACCGACGCGGCGGGCCGGCTCGACCGGCTGCCCATCTCGAAGTTCCACAAGAGCACGCTCGTCGCCCTGGCGTTCGCCTACTTCTTCGAGTTCGCGGACATCAACACCTTCGCCATCACCGCCCCGGTGGTGCGTGAGCAGTGGGGCGCCGACGTCAACCACGTCGCGTACGTGACCTCGCTGTCCTTCGTGGGCATGTTCATCGGCTCCGTGGTGGCCGGTGGGCTGGCCGACCGGCTGGGCCGCAGACGTACCCTCACCCTGACCACGGTGTGGTTCGCCGTGTGGTCCCTCGCGTGCGTCTTCGCCTGGGACATCTGGTCCCTGGGTGTCTTCCGCGTGCTGACCTCGGCCGGTCTCGCGGCGATGACCGTCGTCGCCGTCGTCTACATCAACGAGATCTACCCCCGCGCCAAGCGCGGCAAGTTCCAGGCGTACGCCATCGTCATCGGCATCTGCGGCACCCCCGTCACCAACCTCATCGCCGCCGCTGTCGTGCCGATGTCCGACTGGTCCTGGCGACTGGTCTACCTGTGGGGCTCCCTGGGCGTGCTGTTCCTCGTCTTCGTGCGCAAGCTCGAGGAGTCCCCTCAGTGGCTGGAGTCCCGGGGCCGCCACGAGGAGGCCGAGGCCGCGCTGACCCGCATCGAGCGCAGCGTCGCGGCCGAGCACGGCGAGCTGCCCGCCGCCGAGGCCCCGCAGCCGCAGGGCCCGGTCACCAGGCCGGGTCTCGGCATGCTCAGGGACAAGAAGTTCCTGTACCCCACGATCCTGCTGTCGGTGCTGTGGGTCACCCAGACCATCGGCTTCTTCGGCTACTCCAGCTGGGCGCCGACCCTGCTGGCCGCCGAGGGCGTCAGCGTGGAGGACTCGATCTTCTACGTCGCCCTGACCACGGTCGGCGCACCGCTCGGGTCCTACCTCGCGGCGATGGTCACCGACCGGTTCGAGCGCAAGTGGTGCCTGGTGGTCTTCGGGCTGATCATCGCCGGCTCCGGCCTGCTGTACGGGCTGACCTTCACCCCGCTGCTCATCGTCGCCTTCGGGTTCCTGGTCAACCTCTTCGAGCGGGGCTACACCGCCCTCGCCTACGCGTACTCGCCCGAGCTGTACGACACGCGGGGCCGCTCGCTGGGCACCAGCATCTCCTACGGCCTGGGACGGCTGTCGAACGCGGTCGGCCCGCTGATGATCGCCGGCATCTACAACGGGATCGGCTACCAGGCCGTCTTCATCTTCATCGCCGCGACCTGGACCGTGGGCGCCCTCGTGCTGGCCGTCTTCGGTCCCGCCACGCGCCGGCAGCGCCTGGCCGCGGAGGCCACGGCGCGGGAGCGGCAGGACGCGCTGCCGACAAAGGCGTGAGCGACTACGGGGCCCGTTGCGCTCTCCGAGCGCGACGGGCCCCGTAGCGACGAACGGTGTGCCGGTGCTGTGGCTACTTGATGCGCTCCCGCTGCTGCGGGGGCGGCGGCGGGGTGGGGGCGCCGGCCGGCGGCGCGATCTTCGGGTAGGTGCGGGTGGCCGCCGTGCCGTCGGTGTCGCCGGTGCCGTCGGTGGTGCTCGTGGCGGACCCGGCGGGGGCGGTGGCCGGGCCGGGGGACCAGCCGGTGTCGACGACGCGGACCTGGAGGAACCAGGCGGCGCCGAGGACGACCGCGCCGAGGGCGAGCATGCCGATGAGCCCGGCCGCGCCGTCCAGCTTGGCGATGTTGCCGAGCAGGGCGCCGAACCAGCCGAAGTCGGCGTCGCCGAAGGTGGTGTTGGCCTCGCCGAAGGTGCCCAGGACCTTCAGCAGCAGGGCCGGCAGGAAGGTGATCAGCAGGCCGTTGAGGAAGGAGCCCGCCATGGCGCCGCGGCGGCCGCCGGTGGCGTTGCCGTAGACGCCGGCCGCGCCGCCGGTGAAGAAGTGCGGGACCAGGCCCGGCAGCACGAGGGCGAGGCCGAACGCGGGGTTGAGGACCCAGATCAGGACGGCCAGGCCCGCGAGTCCGCCCAGGAAGCTGAAGATGAAGCCGATCAGGACGGCGTTCTGGGCGTACGGGAAGAGGATGGGCGCGTCGAGGGCGGGCTTGGCGCCGGGGACGACGCGCTTGGCGATGCCCTGGAAGGCGGGGACCAGCTCGCCGAGGATGGTGCGCACACCGAAGAGGATGACGGCGACGGCGATGCCGAACTGCAGGCCCTGCATGAGCGACTGCATCAGGTAGTCGCCCAGTCCCGTGGCGGCGGCGCCGCTGCCCGCGAAGGCCGCGAACGCCGTGTCACGGCCGGCCTTGGCGAGGAAGAGCACGCTCATCACGAGGTAGATGATCACCATGGACAGGGCGGTGGCCACCATGGAGTCGCGCAGGAAGCGCAGCCCCTCGGGCAGGCGCATGTCCTCGGTGCTGCGGCTGGGCTTGCCGATCCGGCCCACGAGCTGGCCGGTGGCGCCGGAGGCGATGTACCCGGCGGTGCCGAAGTGACCGATGGCCACGCTGTCGTTGCCGGTGATCTTCTTCGTCCAGGGGTGGGCGAAGGCGGGCATGGAGACCAGCAGGATGCCGAGGAGCACGCCGCCGCCGAGGACCACGGCGAGCGCGGACTGTCCGGCGGTGGCCATGACGATGGTCAGCATGGTCGCCATGAACAGCATGTGGTGGCCGGTGAGGAAGACGTAGCGCAGGGGCGTGAAGCGGGCCAGCAGCAGGCTGACGAGGAAGCCGACGATCATCAGCCAGGCGACGCGGGCGCCGAACTGCTCCTGGGCGATGCCGGCGATGGCCTCGTTGGTGGGGATGACACCGTGAGCGCCGGTGGTGCCCTGGATCATCGTGCCCAGCGGGTCGAGCGAGGCGGTGACCAGGCCCGCTCCGGCGCTGACCAGGAGCAGACCGAGGGTGGCCTTGATGGCGCCGCCCGCGATCTGCCCGGCCGTCTTCCTCAGGGCGATCAGGCCGACGGCGGTGATGATGCCGATCAGGTAGGCGGGTTGACTGAGGACCTCGTTGACGAGGAACTTGGCGAGGCTGATGAGCCAGTCCATGAGGAGGCGTCCTTTCGCGCTCAGACGCTGTAGGTGTCCCGCAGGACGGCGTCGACCTCGGCGGTGCTGGTGAAGTCCTGGACGACCTTCACGGGCACCCCGACGTCACCCAGCGTCCGGGCGATCTCGCGGGAGGTGAGGATGGCGACGGCCTCCGAGGCCTTGCCCTTGGCGGAGATGGTGTCGGTCGCCTCCACGGTGACGTGCCGGGACCAGCCCCAGTGGTCGAGGACCTGCTCCAGGGTGTTCTTCAGGAACAGGCTGGTGCCCACGCCGTTGCCGCACACGGTGAGGATCTTGTGCTGCGACGCGGCGCCGGGGGCGGTGCCGGTGTCGGCACGCGTATCGGTTTCGGCGGTGGCGGGCCGCTCACCGCCGAGGATGCCGAGGACCTCCTCCGGGGTGCGGGCCCGTTCCAGGGCCGCACCGGTGGCCGGGTCGGCGAGGACACGGGCGAGGGCGGCCATGGCGTCGGTGTGCGCGGCGGAGTCGGTGGCGGCCAGGGCGACGACGAGGCCGACGGGATCGTTGGCCTCGTGCCCGAACGGTACGGGGCGGGCCAGCCGCACCCAGGACAGACCGGTCCGCAGCACGGCGGGCGAGGGGCGGGCGTGGGCGAAGGCCAGGCCCGGCGCGATGACGATGTACGGGCCGTTCTCCTCGACGTTGGCCAGCATCTCGGCGGTGTAGTCCGCGGTGCTGATGCCGTCGTCGACCAGGGCCTGGCCGGCCGCGCGGATCGCGGCGCGCCAGTCACCGGCGTCCACGTCGAGCCGGACGGCGGCGGGGGAGAGCAGGGCGGTGAGCGCGTTCATGACGCGTCGACTCCAGGGGTGAGCGGGGAGGGTGATCGGGGAGACGGGGCAGGCGTACGGTACGGAGCGGGGCAGGTTCGATGCAAGTCGTACCTTCAGCGGTGAACGCGCTGGTCGGCGGCCCTGCCTGCCGTGGTCAGGAGTCGCGTGCCACCAGGGCGAGCAGACCGGGGAAGCGGTGCTCCAGCTCGGCGCGGCGGAGGGACACCTTGCGGCTGTTGCCGTAGTCGACCTGACGGACCAGCCCGGCCTCCCGTAACACGCGGAAGTGGTGGGTCAGCGTCGACTTGGTGACGTCCAGCCCGAAGGAGGCGCAGGTCCGCTCGACCGCCTCCGGCGCACGGCACAACTCCCGCACGACACGGCGCCGGTTGGGATCGGCCAGCGCGGCGAACACGGCACCGAGGGCCATCTCCTCGGGCGAGGGGTGTCCCTCGAGATCCGGCACGGCGGCCCCTGTCGTGGTGACGCGAAAGGTATGGCGCGCATCCTACCTTTGAGGTGGGCGGTCGCCCGGGTGGCCAGGGACTCGACGCGCCGCGCGGGTGCCCGGCGTCAGCCGCCGGACCCGTGGTCGGACCGCTCCACCTCTTCGAGGGACTCGACCTGGACCACGCGGACGCCGCGCTCGGTGAAGGGAGTCACCTGGTCACTGCCGGCCGCCTCGTGCGTCACGAGGGTCCAGCCGGGCGGCAGCGCGGCCCAGGCGTGGAAGGGGGCGCGGCCCAGCTTCTCGGCGTGTGCCAGTACGTAGACGCGGTCCGCCCGCCGGGCCATCAGCTCCTTCAGGCGGGTCTGGCGCAGGTCGGCCTCGCAGATCCCGCCGTCCGCGGTGACGCCGTCGCAGGACAGGAACACCCGGTCGAAGGTCATCCGCTCCAGCGCCGCCTCGGTCAGCGGCCCCACGAACGCCTGGCTGAGCGGGCGGAGCGTGCCGCCCAGGCACTCCACGTGGACACCCTCGACGTCGGCCAGTTCGTGCAGCGCCGTCAGCCCGGTCGTCGCCACCGTGAGGTCCCGCGCGGTGCGCAGCTCGTGGGCCAGCGCGCCCACCGTGGACCCGGCGTCCAGCAGTACCGTCTCGCCCGGCTGCACCTCGGCCGCCGCCCACCGCGCTATCGCCCGCTTCTGCGCGTACGCCTCGCCGGTGCGCTGCCGCAGCGAGGCCTCCGGGTGGGCGGTCAGCGCCATCGCGCCGCCGTACGTCCGGGCGAGCCGGCCGTCGGCGGTCAGCCGGGCCAGGTCGCGGCGGATGGTGGAGGCGGTCACGCCGAAGCGCTGCGACAGTTCCTCGACGCTCGCCAGGCCGGTGGTGGTGGCGAGCTGCAGGATCTCCTCGCGCCGGGCCTGGGATGCGGTGGGCGGCATCAAGTGTCCTTCGGGGTAAGGCGGTTCAGCGGGCGGTTGACATCTCGGCGGCCTGCCGCAGCGCCTCGATCATGCTACCGGCCTCGGCCTTGCCGGTCCCCGCGATGTCGAAGGCGGTGCCGTGGTCGACGGAGGTGCGGATCACCGGCAGTCCGATGGTCAGGTTGACCCCCGCCTCGATGCCGAGCACCTTCACCGGGCCGTGGCCCTGGTCGTGGTACATCGCCACGATGAGGTCGTAGTCACCGCGGGAGGCCAGGAAGAAGGCGGTGTCGGCGGGGAGCGGGCCGCGCGCGTCGACGCCCTCCGCGCGGAGCTTCTCCAGCGCGGGAACGATCTTCTCCTCCTCCTCGCCGTAGCCGAACAGCCCGTTCTCGCCCGCGTGCGGGTTGATGCCGCAGACACCGATGGCCGGGTCCGGGTTGCCGGCCCGGACCAGCGCCTCGTGGCCGCGGCGCACGGTCCGCTCGACCAGTCCCGGCTCGATGCGGTTGACCGCGTCGATCAGGCCGATGTGCGTGGTGACGTGGATGACCTTCACCTTCTCGGTGGAGAGCATCATCGACACCTCGTCGACGCCGGTGAGGTGGGCGAGGAGTTCGGTGTGGCCGGGGTAGACGTGCCCGGCGGCGTGCAGCGCCTCCTTGTTGAGCGGGGCGGTGCAGATGCCGTCGATCTCGTCGGCGACCGCGAGCTCGGCGGCCCGCTTCACGTACTCGTAGGCTGCGTTGCCCGCCACCGGCGACAGCTTGCCGAAGGGCAGGTCCTCGGGGAGCAGCCCGAGGTCGACGACGTTGATCCGGCCCGGGGTGAACTCG
Organism: Streptomyces sp. CRN 30; assembly: GCF_034105845.1. Taxonomy (NCBI): domain Bacteria; kingdom Bacillati; phylum Actinomycetota; class Actinomycetes; order Kitasatosporales; family Streptomycetaceae; genus Streptomyces; species Streptomyces sp. CRN 30. The sequence continues at coordinate 37,336 of NZ_JAVRHI010000248.1, forward strand.
GCGTCGGCCGGGGTCTCCACGGCGACGATCTCGCAGTCGACGCCGAGGATCGCCGCCGCCTTCCGCAGCCGCGCGGCGTCGCCGATCACCACGGGCCGGCAGCGGCCGAGCGTGGCGGGGTCCAGCACCGCCGGGACGATGACCTCGGGGCCGATGCCGGCGCCGTCGCCCATGGTGAGGCCGATGAGGGGGAGGGGCTGCTGGGCGTTCACTGGGTGACTCCTTGGCTCGACGGTGCGGTTGCGGGCGGTGCTGTTGCGGGCGAGTGGGGCGGCTGAGGAAGGTGGGGTCGCAGCGCGGCCGCGATGCGGTGCAGCGAGTCCGGGCCGCCGAAGCTGCCGGGACGGGTGACGACCGACCGGCCGTCGGCGGTACGGGAGTGGACGGCCCCGTGGTGGATCTCGCCGGCCGGCCGCAAGGAGGTGATGCGCGCGGCGTCCAGCACCCGGCGGGCGGTCTCGCCCCCGGTGAGCACCAGGTCGGGCGCGCCGGGCAGGGCCGCGACCGTGCGTGCCAGTCCGGCCACCAACCGCCGCGCCGACCCGGGCCGGATCCCGGTGGACCCGTCGATCGAGAGGACGGTGACGCTGCCGGGCGCGAGCGGCGGCACGGGTACGGGGGCCACGCCGGTCAACTCGTCGGGCCGCAGGGGCACATGGTGCGCCCCGGCCGCCTCCAGTTGCGCGATCTGCGCAACCACTCCGGGTTCCGCGCTCCCGGCGACGACGAGCAAGGGCCGGTCGGTGCCGGGGAACAGCTCCTCGGGGAGGTCGGTCCCGACGCGCCGGCCCAGGGCGGCCGCCAGGCCGCCGCTGCCCAGCAGCCGGTACCCGGGTCCGAGCCGGAGCACGGCCTCGGCGACGACGTCCAGGTCCGCGTCGGTCTCGGCGTCGCACACCGGGTGGAGCCCGTGCGCGGCCGCCTCGGCCAGCCGGCCGGCCAGGGCCCGCGGCCCCTCCCGCACGGCGTCCAGCGGCACTTCGGCGGTGGGCAGCGGGGCGAGGGCCCCGGCGACGGAGCGGGGCGCCGCGCGTTCCTCGGCGCGCCACGCCTCGCTCCCGTGCAGCGGCACGCCCCCCACGTGGAGCACGCCCCCGCGCACCACCCGCCCCGCGACGGGCAGCGCCATGGCGGTCACCACGGCCCGGGCGCCCGCCGCGAACGCGACGGCCTCGGCCCCCACGTTCCCGCGCAGCAGCGAGTCGGACTTCTTGTACAGGATCGTCCCGTCGGGCCGGCCCCTCAGCGCGGTGCGCACCGCCCCGGCCGCGG
>NZ_JAVRHI010000249.1:0-3329 GCF_034105845.1 Streptomyces sp. CRN 30
GGCGCCCTCCCGCTACGGCGTGCGGGGCGACCGCCCCCAGCCCCAGCAGCGCTGGCTGCCGGAGGCGTGGAACGGCCAGGTGTGGCAGCTGTGCGGCACCCCGCGGCGCGACCGCCGCGAGGCCGAGCTGTACCTCGCCGCCCAGCGCCGCGGCCCGCGCCCGGCGATGGCGTACCGCCTCGTCCACGAGTTCACGGACTACGAGGTGCTGCGCATCTGGGGCGAGCCGCGGAGGGTCGACATCGAACCGATGGGGAACCCGTAGCGGGTCCGGTCGGAAGGCTCAGGTGAGCTTCCGCATCGACGCCGCGTCGTACGCCTCCAGCTCGTCGAAGCGGCCGGAGAGGACCTTCGCCGCCCACTGCGGGTCCTGGAGCACGGCGCGGCCCACGGCGACCAGGTCGAACTCGTCGGCCTCCAGCCGGTCCAGCAGGTCGTCGATGCTCCGCGCACCGGCGCTCTCGCCCTGGAATGCCTTCATGAAGTCCCCGTCCAGGCCGACCGAACCGACCGTGATGGCGGTCTTCCCGGTGAGCTTCTTCGTCCAGCCCGCGAGGTTGAGGTCCGAGCCGTCGAACTCCGGGACCCAGTAGCGGCGGGTGGAGGCGTGGAAGGCGTCGACGCCCGCCGCCGCCAGCGGCGTGAGCAGGGCCTCCAGCTCCTCGGGCGTCTCGGCGAGCCGGGCCTTGTACGCGTCCTGCTTCCACTGCGAGTAACGGAAGATCACCGGGAAGGACGGGGAGACCGCCGCGCGTACGGCCGCCACGATCTCCGCCGCGAACTTCGTACGGGCCACCGGGTCGCCGCCGTAGGCGTCGGTGCGGCGGTTGGTGCCCTCCCACAGGAACTGGTCGATCAGGTAGCCGTGGGCGCCGTGCAGTTCGACGCCGTCGAAGCCGATGCGCTCGGCGGCGGCCGCGGCCTCGGCGAACGCGGCGACGACGTCGTCGATGTCCGCCTGCGTCATGGCCCTGCCGGCGCCCTCGGTGCCGTCGGTGCGGATCCCGGAGGGACCCATCGCCGGGGCGTCCGGGAACGGCGGCTCGCCCGCCTGCCGCACCATGCCGATGTGCCACAGCTGCGGCACGATCGTCCCGCCCGCCGCGTGCACCGCCTCGGCGACCTTCGCCCAGCCCGCGAGCTGCTCCTCACCGTGGAAGCGGGGCACGCTGTCGCTCTGCCCGGCCGAGTCGTGGCCCACGTAGGTGCCCTCGGTGACGATCAGCCCGACACCGGCGGCGGCCCGGCGGGAGTAGTACGACACCACGTCCTCGCCGGGGACGCCGCCCGGGGAGAACATCCGGGTCATCGGTGCCATCGCGATGCGGTTCGGGACGGTGAGGCCGTTGATCGAGACCGGGCGGGAGAGGAGGTCGGCGGCGCGGGAAGCGGTGCCGGAGGCGGTGACGGTCACGTGGGGCTCCTGGGGAGTACCGGTAGGTATGTGCACGTGCATTGTTCCTGCTGCCCGTGTCAACCAGCCGCATTCGCCAGGTCATCCCGTCCGGCACCGGTGATCACGTGTGATGCCCACCACATCCGCCGGCTGTGTCCCGTACCGGCGTGGGAATGCCCGAGGGCGGCACCCCCCGTCTCCGGGAAGTGCCGCCCTCGGCAAGGAGGTCGATCAACCTGAGGTCGATCAGAAGTCCATGTCACCGCCCGGCATGCCGCCGCCGGCCGGCGCGGCGGCCTTCTCCGGCTTGTCGGCGATGACGGCCTCGGTGGTGAGGAACAGCGCGGCGATCGACGCGGCGTTCTGCAGCGCGGAGCGCGTCACCTTGGCCGGGTCGATGATGCCCTCGGCGACCAGGTCGACGTACTCGCCGGAGGCGGCGTTCAGACCGTGACCCGGGGTCAGGTTGCGCACCTTCTCCACCACGACGCCGCCCTCGAGGCCGGCGTTGACGGCGATCTGCTTCAGCGGGGCCTCGAGCGCCAGCTTGACGGCGGCGGCACCGGTGGCCTCGTCGCCCTCGAGCTCCAGCTTCTCGAAGACCGAGGAGGCCTGCAGCAGGGCCACGCCACCACCGGCGACGATGCCCTCCTCGACGGCCGCCTTGGCGTTGCGCACGGCGTCCTCGATGCGGTGCTTGCGCTCCTTGAGCTCCACCTCGGTGGCGGCACCGGCCTTGATGACGGCCACGCCGCCGGCCAGCTTCGCCAGGCGCTCCTGCAGCTTCTCGCGGTCGTAGTCGGAGTCGCTGGACTCGATCTCGGCGCGGATCTGGTTGACGCGGCCCGCGACCTGCTCGGCGGAGCCGGCACCGTCGACGATGGTGGTCTCGTCCTTGGTGATGACGACCTTGCGCGCCTTGCCCAGGAGGTCCAGGGAGGCGTTCTCGAGCTTGAGGCCGACCTCCTCGGAGATGACCTCGCCGCCCGTGAGGATGGCGATGTCGTTCAGCATCGCCTTGCGGCGGTCGCCGAAGCCCGGGGCCTTGACCGCGACGGACTTGAAGGTGCCGCGGATCTTGTTGACGACCAGGGTCGACAGGGCCTCGCCCTCGACGTCCTCGGCGATGATCAGCAGCGGCTTGCCCGACTGCATGACCTTCTCCAGGAGCGGGAGCAGGTCCTTGACGTTGCCGATCTTGGAGTTGGCGATGAGGATGTACGGGTCGTCGAGCGACGCCTCCATCCGCTCCATGTCGGTGGCGAAGTACGCCGAGATGTAGCCCTTGTCGAAGCGCATGCCCTCGGTGAGCTCGAGCTCCAGACCGAAGGTCTGCGACTCCTCGACGGTGATGACGCCTTCCTTGCCGACCTTGTCCATGGCCTCGGCGATGAGCTCGCCGATCTGGGTGTCGGCGGCGGAGATGGAGGCCGTGGAGGCGATCTGCTCCTTGGTCTCGACGTCCTTGGCCTGCTCGAGCAGGGCACCGGAGACGGCCTCGACGGCCTTCTCGATACCGCGCTTGAGGGCCATCGGGTTGGCGCCGGCGGCTACGTTGCGCAGGCCCTCCTTGACCAGGGCCTGGGCGAGCACGGTCGCGGTGGTCGTACCGTCACCGGCGACGTCGTCCGTCTTCTTGGCGACTTCCTTGACCAGCTCGGCGCCGATCTTCTCGTACGGGTCCTCGAGCTCGATCTCCTTGGCGATGGAGACACCATCGTTGGTGATCGTGGGGGCGCCCCACTTCTTCTCGAGGACGACGTTGCGGCCCTTGGGGCCGAGCGTCACCTTCACGGCGTCCGCGAGCTGGTTCATGCCGCGCTCGAGGCCGCGCCGCGCCTCCTCGTCGAACGCGATGATCTTGGCCATGTGAAGTGGTCCCTCCAGGACTGGGGGTGATTCCTTCGGACCGCGCCCGCGCCCGCGACGGACG
>NZ_JAVRHI010000250.1:0-6580 GCF_034105845.1 Streptomyces sp. CRN 30
GGTTCCTCCGGCGGGCCGGCGAGGCCGCCGGCCGCGAAGTCGTCCGGAGCGGGGCCGCTCGCGGCGAGGCCGCCCGGGGCCGGGCCGGTCTCCGCGTCGGGGGCCGGGGAGGGCTGCGGGACCTCGGCGTCGTCGTCGGGCACGGACATCGGCTCAGTCCCGGCGGACGCCCCGGTTCCCGGCTGCTCCTGCCGCTCCTGCCGCACCTGCTGCACCTGCTGCGCGGCGTCCTCGTCGGAGACCTTCGCGAGGTTCTCCGCGGACCGGTTCAGCAGCCGCGCCACCGCCGTGGACACCGCGTCGGGGGGCAGGTCCGCGACCCGGCCGTCCGCCGTCGCCGTACCGGTGAAGGCGAGGGTCGTGCCGCCCTCGGCCGCGAGGAACCGCACGGTGAGGCGCAGCTTCACCGAGCCGCTGCCGCGGACCTCCGTCCCGTCGCCCTCCACCGTGCAGGAGCCGTCGTCCCGCTCGGCGACGCGGAGGGCACCGCGGTAGGTGATGGAGTGCCCGGCGACGCGCACCTTCAGGCGTCCGGCCACCGGGGCCGCACCCGCCTCCTGCTGGAGCCCGGGAACCGCTCGGGCCACGCGTCCGGGATCGGACAGGGCCGCCCTGAGCCGGTCCGCCGGAACCGGAACGAACACCTCATGCTCCATGTCAGCCGAGCCTACCCACGCCGCCCGCGCTCGCACCCGTACATACGCGGATTCCCCGCGCCGCGCCTCCCTCGTCTCACCCCGCGTACCGCGGATGCACGAGCGTCGAGGGCGGCAGGCCCCGTACGCGCGTCGCCTCGGCCCGCCGGGCGCCCGCCGCCGGCGCACCGCGCGTCAGCGCGCGCGGGCCGCCGGGCAGCGCGTGCGACATGCCGGGGTCCGGCCGTCCGCCCGCGGGTCCGGACGCCAGGACGAACCCCCAGTCCCGTGGCGGCCGGGACGCCCCCGCCGTACGGTCCGGGCCCGTCACGAACGCGGACACGCGCCCGCCCACCCGGTACGGCGTCGTCCGCAGCCCGCACGCCCGGATCGTCGCGTCGACCGTCCAGAAGGCGCGCGGCCGGTCCTCCGCGGGACCGGCGTGCACCACGAGGCGGCCGCGGGGTGCGAGGACCTCGCGGGCCATGCCGTAGAACTCCTGCGAGTACAGCTTCGCGTTGGCCGTGATCCCCGGGTCGGGCAGGGTCGCGACGATCACGTCGTACGCCGCCGGGGGCGCCGAGCGCAGATAGGCGAAGGCGTCCGCGGTGCGCACGTGGACGCGCGGGTCGTCGTACACGTGACCGTTGAGCGCGGCGAGCGCCGGGTCGGAGCGGGCCAGCCGGAGGACACCGGGGTCGGCGCCGGCCACGTCGACCCGGCGCACGTCCGGGTACCGCAGCACCTCGCGGACCGCGAGGCCCTCGCCGCCGCCGAGGACGAGCACGCGCGCGTGGGGGCCGTTCATCGCGGGGTGGACGAGGGCCTCGTGGTAGCGGCGCTCGTCGCGGCTGCTGAAGCGCAGCCGGCCGTCGAGATAGAGGGCGAGCGGCCGGCCGTGCGTGCCGCCGGTGAGGACGGCCTCCTGGACGCCGGTCCGCAGCACGACCCGTACGTCGGCGCCGTAGACGGCCCGGCGGGCCGCCCGCTCGAAGTCGTCGACGTGCACCGCGGCCGTGGCGAGGAGCGCGAGGACGAGGACGTTGACGGCGACGAGGCACAGGCGGCAGCGGTGGCGCAGGTCTCCGCGGAACAGGCCGAGGACGAGGGTGGCCCCGGCCAGCGCGTTGACCGCGCCGGTGAGCAGGGCGCCGGTGAGCTGGCCGAGCCAGGGCAGCAGCAGGAAGGGGAAGGCCAGGCCCCCGACGAGCGCGCCCACGTAGTCCGCGGCGAACAGGTCCGCCACCGCGCCGCCCGCGTCCTGGCGGCGGACGCGCTGGATGAGCTCCATCAGCAGGGGCACCTCGGCGCCGATGAGGACGCCGATGGCGAGGGAGAAGGCGACGAGGACGCAGCTCGGTCCGTCCGTCCACATCCCGCCCCACTCGCCCGTCCAGGCGAACACCGCGTACAGGGCCATCGCGCTGCAGCCGCCGACCAGGGCGAGGGCGGCCTCGATGAGGCCGAACGCGGCCGCCGCGCACCAGCGGAGCCGCTTCGCGACGAGGGAGCCGACACCCATCGCGAAGACCATCACGGAGAGGACGACGGAGGCCTGGGTGACCGAGTCGCCTATCAGGTACGAGGCGAGCGCGACGAGCTCCAGCTCGTACACGAGTCCGCAGGCCGCGCAGACGAAGACGCAGCTCAGAACGGCGAGTCGGCCGGTGCCCTGACGGACGGGCAGCCCCGCCCGGCCGCCTCCGCCCGCGCCGCTCCCCGGCGTCGGAGCGCCGGGCGGTGCGGGGGCGCGCGACTCGATCACGCTGGGAACGCTACGTCACGCCCGGTGGGCACTACGTCACCCACACGTGTGGAGATACCGCCGTATGGAGCAACGGCGTCAGCGGGGGGAGCGCCCGCCCCGCCCGCACACCGTTCGACCCGCGCCACCGACCACGCCGTCGTCCCGCCGCCTGCGCCGTCGTCCCGCCACCGCCTCGCCGTCGTCCCCGCGGCACCGCCCTACACCGCCGCCGGCACCCGCACCCCCGCCCGCGTCCTGGTGGCCACCAGCTGGCCGTCCTGCGGGTACGCGTGCCAGGTGCGCCAGTGCACCTGGCCCTGGTGGCACTGGGCGAGCATCGCGGTGAAGGCGTGCGGGCTGCCGGGGAAGACGCCCGCGAGGCCGTGCGGATGGTCGGAGACCAGGGCCAGCAGCTCCTGGGCGCGGCCCGCGAAGCAGCCCGGCGGGAGCACCTCCACCCGCGCGGCGAACTCGTACTCCCAGTCACCGACCCGCTTGGCCACGCCGAGCGGCAGCGGTGTGCTGGAGCCCGGCATGCACGCGACGGTCTCCGAGCACAGTCCCCTCTCCTCTTCCAGGAGCACCTGGTGCGAGGCGCCGAGCAGTCTCAACTGCAGGCGCGCACCGGCGAGTTCCAGGTCGAGGACGGCGAGCGCGGGCAGCGGCTCGCGGCCCAGGGCCCAGGCGAGGTCGGCCGCACTCGTATCGGTGTAGGAGGTGTTCAGGGTCGTGAGCATGGATCGGCTCCGCAAGCACGCAAAGAGTGGAGTGGTCCGGCGCGCCCCGATCGGCCCCGGGCAATGGCCCGGTCAGCCAGTTGGATGGGGACGTCCGTCTCGGTCTGATCAGCCCGGTCAGACCTTTGGGGAGAGGACGTCCGGGGGCTGCGTCGGTGATTTATAGGGAATCATGAACTGTGGCGCCGCCACAGCGTTTTTACCCATCTTCGTAGGGGTTCCATCCCCCCGAGGGCTCCCCAGCTCAACTGTTCAACCGGGCGTGCGCCCACTACGTCGGAGTGCTCCCAGTGCGCCCGGTTACCCGCTGATACGCGTGAGCACCTCCCCGCGCACCCAGGTCCCAGCGGACGACTCGCAGCACACGCCCCCGGCGAGCGCCTCGCCCCACGCCGGGCGCCCCGCCGGAAGGTCCCACCTCCCGACGGGGCGCCGCGCACAGCCGGTACCGACAGCGCCACCGCGTCACCGCGTTGACGCGTCACCGTGCGGCCGTCAGCTGCCTCCGCCGCAGCCACCGCCACCCCCGCAGGAGGACCCGCCGCCGCAGGAGTGTCCACCGCCCGACGAGCCACCGCCGTCACTCGAGGAGCTCCCCGAGTCGTATCCGCCACCGGACCCGCAGCCGCCGCCGGACCCGGAGCCCGAGCCGGAGCCGCTGTCACCCGCCCACCAGCTGCGGCGGCGCGCGTTCCGCGAGCCCGGACGACGCCCGTACGCCACCGCCACCCGTGCCCGCGACATGCTCCGGTTGACGGCCACCACGGCCACCCCCACGACGCAGACGACCGCCAGGATGATGCCGATCACCGCGAGAGCCATGGCGTCACCCACCTTTCTTCCCCCGAAGCGGTCCTCCCCGAGGCCCCCCGTGGGCTCGGAACCGGTCCCCCGCTTCTTGCGTGCACCGGTGATGCCCTCCGCCCCATCGGGCCAAAGCAGAGTTGAGGAACTCCAGAGCTTCGGCGCAGGATGGCGGCCATGACCTCCAGCCCGCACCAGGCCCGCACCTCCGCACGTCCCCCGCTGAACCGCCGGCTCGCCGAGTTCGGTACGACGATCTTCGCCGAGATGTCGGCGCTGGCCCTCAGCACCGGGTCCATCAACCTGGGCCAGGGCTTCCCCGACACCGACGGTCCGGAGGAGGTCCGCGAGGCCGCCGTGCGGGCGCTGCGCGACGGGCGGGGCAACCAGTACCCGCCCGGCCCCGGCGTCCCCGAACTGCGCGCGGCCGTCGCGGCGCACCAGGAGCGGCTGTACGGGCTGTCGTGGGACGCCGACACCGAGGTGCTCGTCACGGCGGGCGCGACGGAGGCCATCGCCGCCTCGCTGCTGGCCCTGCTGGAGCCCGGGGACGAGGTGGTCGCCCTGGAGCCGTACTACGACTCGTACGCGGCGTGCATCGCGATGGCGGGCGCGCGGCGGGTGCCGGTCACGCTCCGGCCGCACGTCGGCGAAGAGGGCGCCTCCTTCCGGCTGGACCTGGACGAGCTGCGGGACGCCGTCACCGACCGCACCCGGCTGCTGCTGGTCAACACCCCGCACAATCCGACCGGCACCGTCCTGACCCGTGCGGAGCTCGCGGCGATCGCCGAGCTGGCCGTGGAGCGCGACCTGCTGGTCGTCACCGACGAGGTCTACGAGCACCTGGTCTTCGACGACGCCGAGCACGTACCGCTCGCGACGTTCCCCGGCATGCGGGAGCGGACCGTGAGCATCGGCAGCGCGGGGAAGACTTTCTCGTTCACCGGGTGGAAGGTCGGCTGGGTGACGGGCGCGCCGGCCCTGGTGTCCGCGGTGCGGTCGGCGAAGCAGTTCCTGACGTACGTCTCGTCCGGGCCCTTCCAGTACGCGGTGGCCGAGGCGCTCGCGCTGCCCCAGACGTACTTCGACGCGTTCCGCGCGGACATGCGGGACAGGCGGGACGTGCTGGCGGCCGGGCTCGCGGAGGCCGGGTTCGAGGTGTTCCGCCCGGCCGGCACGTACTTCGTCACCACCGACATCCGGCCGCTCGGCGGCGGGCCGGACGGCTTCGCCTTCTGCCGCGCGCTGCCGGAACGGGCCGGTGTGGTCGCCGTCCCGAACGCCGTCTTCTACGACGACCGTGAGGCCGGTGCGCCGTTCGTGCGGTTCGCCTTCTGCAAGCAGGTGGAGGTGTTGCAGGAGGCGGTCAAGCGGCTCAAGACGGCCTTCTAGCGACACATTTCGGGCCATTACTGGCGTGTAAAGCTGGCAAATCCGATTTACCGGACGCATGGTTCCGGGTGTGACTTCTGTCCGCACCGTCCCGGCGCAGGCTCAGGAGGGCGCCCGGCGACCATCCGGCCGCGCCCGCTCCGTGCCCGAGCGGCCGCCCGCGGTCGTGCAGGCCCTCGGGCTCTTCCTCGCCGCCCGGCTCACCGGCGTCGCCGCCGTCGTCGCGCTGGCCCGGGGCGCGGACCGGGACCCGTTCGACGTACTGGCGCGCTCCTGGGACTCGGTCTGGTACCTGGGCATCGCCGAGAACGGGTACGGGACGGTGAAGCAGGCCTGGTTCGGGGTCGCCAACGACCTGGCCTTCTTCCCGCTGTACCCGGGGCTCGTGCGGGCGGTCACCGAGATCGCGCCGATCGGCGGCGGCGGGGCGGGACTCCTGGTGTCGTGGACGGCCGCCGCGGCCGCCGCCTGCGGGCTGTACGCGATCGGGGCCCACCTGTACGGCCGCGGGGTCGGGGTCGTCCTGGTCCTGCTGTGGGGGCTGCTCCCGCACTCCGTGGTGCTCTCCCTGGCGTACACCGAACCCGTGTTCACCGCCTTCGCGGCCTGGTCCCTGTACGCGGTGCTCACCGGGCGCTGGGTGTGGGCCGGCGCGCTGGCGGCGCTCGCGGGCGCGGCCCGGCCGAACGGGATGGCGGTGGCGGCGGCGGTGCTCGTGGCGGCGGTGTGCGAGGTGGTGCGGCGGCGCGGGCGGGGCGTGCCGCGCCGGCTGTGGGCGGGCGCCGCGCTGGCGCCGCTCGGCTGGTGCGGCTACGTGCTGTGGGTGGGGTCGCGTACGGGTGATCCGCTCGGCGGGTACTTCGCGGTGCAGAGCGGGTGGGGGTCGCGGTACGACTGGGGGGTGAGCGCCGTCCGGTTCGCCGGGGAGCGGCTGCTGAACGGGGGACGTGTCGAGTACGCCATGGCGATGGTCATCGTGGTGGTGACGGTCGTACTGTTCGCGCTGCTCGTCGCCGACCGGGCGCCGCTGGTGCTGCTGGTGTACTCGGGCGTGCTGCTGCTGATCGCGGTCGGCGGCTCGGGGTTCTTCGCGTGCAAACCGCGCTTCCTGCTGCCGGCGTTCCCGCTGCTGCTGCCCGTCGCGCGGGCGCTGGTACGGACGGCGCGAGCCCGGCCCTGGCACGCGACCGTGGTGGTCGCCGCCCTGGCCGGGCTCTCGTTCTCCTACGGGGCGTTCCTGGTCGTGCACGGTCGCACGTCCCTGT
>NZ_JAVRHI010000251.1:0-11777 GCF_034105845.1 Streptomyces sp. CRN 30
GCGGGCGGTGCGGCGTCGGCGGGCTGGTCGCCCAGGGTGGGTATGGAGGTCACCGTCTGGTGGTCGGCCTCGGGGGTGGAGGGAACCGGCCACGGTGTGGCGTCCCGCACACCGGCCGGCCCGTCGCCGCGCTCCGCCGCGCCCGCCCCGCCGGTCGAGTCCGTGGCGTCGTTGACCGGCGGCGGCCACACCTTGCCGTCGCTCCGCGGCGCTGCCGTTCCGTGCGCGTCGGCTCCCGGCGTCTGCGCGCCCGCTGGCGGCGTCTGCGCGTCGTCGGACATGCGCGGGTCCCCCTCTGTTCGAACGTGCCGTCATGCTACGGCGCGTCCCCGCCCGGTACTCGCCCGGCCTACGATGATCCGAGTTCACCGATCAGCCGATCACCAGCGTCCCGCCGGGCCCGCCCCGGCCACCGGGCGCCCCGTTCCGGGGAGGAACCCTTGAGCCAGCACTCCGAGCACCTGATCACCCCCGATGTCCCGCGCGACCTGCGCGCGTTCATCGCCGGGCTGCCCAAGGCCGAACTGCACGTCCACCACGTGGGCTCCGCCTCCCCCCGGATCGTCGCGGAACTCGCCGCCCGCCACCGTGACTCGGCGGTCCCGGCCGACCCCGAGGCGCTGGCCGAGTACTTCACGTTCACGGACTTCGCGCACTTCATCAAGGTGTACCTGTCCGTCGTGGACCTGATCCGCACCCCGGAGGACGTCCGGCTGCTGACGTACGAGGTGGCCCGGGAACTGGCCCGGCAGCAGGTCCGCTACGCGGAGCTGACCCTCACCCCGTTCTCGTCCACCCGGCGCGGCATCGACGAGCGCGGCTTCATGGAGGCGATCGAGGACGCCCGCAAGGCCGCCGAGGTCGAGTTCGGGACCGTACTGCGGTGGTGCTTCGACATCCCCGGCGAGGCCGGTCTGGAGGCCGCCGAGGAGACGACGCGGCTGGCCACCGACGACCGGCTGCGGCCCGAGGGACTGGTGTCGTTCGGGCTGGGCGGCCCGGAGATCGGCGTGCCCCGGCCGCAGTTCAAGCCGTACTTCGACCGGGCGATCGCCGCCGGGCTGCGCTCCGTGCCGCACGCCGGGGAGACCACGGGACCCGAGACGGTGTGGGACGCGCTCACCCACCTGCGCGCCGAGCGCATCGGGCACGGCACCAGTTCGGCGCGGGACCCGCGGCTCCTGGAGCACCTCGCCGAGCACCGCGTCCCGCTGGAGGTGTGCCCGACCTCCAACATCGCCACCCGCGCGGTCGCCACCCTGGACGAGCACCCGATCAAGGAGTTCACGCGGGCCGGCGTGCTGGTGACGGTCAACTCCGACGACCCGCCGATGTTCGGCACCGACCTGAACAACGAGTACGCCGTCGCCGCCCGCCTGCTGGACCTGGACGAGCGGGGCGTCGCGGCCCTGGCGAAGAACGCGGTGGACGCGTCCTTCCTCGACGCGCCGGGCAAGTCCCGCATCGGCGCGGAGATCGACGCGTACACGGCGGAGTGGCTCGCGGCCCGGTAGACCGCGCCGGCCTCCCCGTACCCGCCCCGTGCCCCGTACCTTCCGAATCACCGAAATCACCGAAATCACCGACCGGAGACCCGCCTCCATGACCGACGCGCCCGCACCGGCCGCCTCCGTACCGGCCGCCTCCGTACCGGTGCAGACGGCGGCGAGCGCCGCGGCCCACCGTGTGACCGCCGTGACCGCCGTGGCCCACCGCGGCGACCCCTACCGCCACCGCGAGAACACGCTGGACTCCCTGCGTTCCGCGCTGCGCCGCGGTGCGGACGCGGTGGAGGTGGACGTACGGCTGACGCGGGACGGCGTACCCGTGCTGCTGCACGACGGGACGCTGGCGCGGCTGTGGGAGCGGGACCGGCCGCTGGCCGCGCTCACGGCTCAGGAGGTGCGTGAGCTGACCGCGGGCGGGGTGCCCACGCTGACCGAGGCGCTGGCGGTGACCGAGGGGCACCGGCTGATGGTGGACCTGCCCGGTGAGCCGTCCGCGCGGGCGGTCCGCCGGGTCGTGGAGACGGTGCGCGCGTCGGGGGCGGCCGACCGCGTGTACTACTGCGCGGGCGCCGCCGCGATGCTGGCGGTCCGCGCGGCCGATCCGGCGGCGGAGATCGCGCTGACGTGGACGACGCTCGCGCCGCCCCGGCCCGCGCTGCTGGACGCGGTCCGGCCGCGCTGGCTGAACTACCGCTGGAGCCTGGTCGACCGCTCCCTGGCGGAGCGCGTCCACCGGGACGGCCGCCTGCTCTCCGTCTGGACCCCCGACACCCGCCGCTCCATGCGCCGCCTGATCGCCGCGGGCGTCGACTCGATCACCACCAACCGGGTGGACGTCCTCCGGACTCTGAAATCCCCCTGAGCGACAGCGCCCCTGCCAAGGGGCGCGGGGAACGGCGCGAGCAACCACGACGCTCCCGCACCCGGCACACGACCCGTCACACGTCCAAAGACGTCATCACATGCTTCACCCGCGTGTAGTCGTCGAACCCGTAGGCCGACAGGTCCTTGCCGTAGCCGGACTTCTTGAAGCCCCCGTGCGGCATCTCCGCGACCAGCGGGATGTGCGTGTTGATCCACACGCACCCGAAGTCCAGCTTCTTGGACATCCGCATCGCCCGCCCGTGGTCCTTCGTCCACACCGACGAGGCCAGCGCGTACTCCACGCCGTTGGCCCACTCCACGGCCTGGTCCTCGTCGCGGAAGGACTGGACGGTGATGACCGGCCCGAACACCTCGTTCTGCACGATCTCGTCGTCCTGCTTCAGGCCCGAGACGACGGTCGGGGCGTAGAAGTACCCCTTCTCGCCCACCCGGTGCCCGCCGGCCTCCACCTTGGCGTGGGCCGGCAACCGCTCGACGAACCCGGCGACCTGCCTGAGCTGATCGGGGTTGTTCAGCGGTCCGTACAGCACGTCCTCGTCGTCCGGCTGCCCGGTCTTCGTCTCTGCGGCGGCCTTGGCGAGCGCGGTCACGAACTCGTCGTGGATCGACTCGTGCACGAGGACACGCGTCGCCGCCGTACAGTCCTGCCCGGCGTTGAAGAACCCCGCGACGGAGATGTCCTCGACGGCCTTCGGGATGTCGGTGTCCTCGAAGACCACGACCGGAGCCTTGCCGCCCAGCTCCAGGTGGACCCGCTTGAGGTCCTTGGAGGCCGACTCGGCGACGGACATGCCGGCCCGTACGGAACCGGTGATGGACGCCATCGCGGGCGTCGGGTGCTCGACCATGAGCCGCCCGGTGTCGCGGTCGCCGCAGACGACGTTGAAGACGCCCTTCGGCAGCACCGAGCCGATGATCCCGGCGATCAGCACGGTCGACGCCGGGGTGGTGTCGGACGGCTTCAGCACCACCGTGTTGCCCGCGGCGAGCGCCGGGGCGAACTTCCACACGGCCATCATCATCGGGTAGTTCCACGGCGCGACCTGCGCGCAGACCCCGATCGGCTCGCGGCGCACGAAGGAGGTGAGGCCCTCCATGTACTCGCCGGCGCCGCGCCCCTCCAGCATCCGCGCCGCGCCCGCGAAGAAGCGGATCTGGTCGACCATCGGCGGGATCTCCTCGGTGCGGGTCAGGCCGATCGGCTTGCCCGTGTTCTCCACCTCGGCCGCGATCAGTTCCTCGGCCCGCTCCTCGAACGCGTCCGCGATCTTCAGCAGGGCCTTCTGCCGCTCGGCGGGGGTCGTGTCCCGCCACGCCGGGAAGGCCGCGGCGGCCGCCGCCATGGCGGCGTCCACGTCCGCCTGCCCGGACAGCGGCGCGGTCGCGTACGCCTCGCCCGTGACGGGGTTGACCACCTCGGTGGTCCGCCCGTCCGCGGCGTCCCGGAACTCACCGTCGACGTAGTTGCACAGCTTGCGCACTGCCGGCCCTCCAACTGCTGAGTGTCCACTGGCTGGATGTCCAATGGCTGGGTGTCCAATGGCTGAGACACCCACAGTAATCGGACGGCCGACGTTTTCAACACCCCCACCGCCCCCGCGAATGCGGAATCCGCACTCACACGCCTCTCAAACAACGGATTTCGCCGATCCGACCTTGCGGAACCGATGATCCGTCGTGCACAGTGAAGCCGTGGCCAGTCGAAGCGCAGACCAGAAGGACCCCCGCGAGTCCCGGCACGGCACCGCCCGTGAGCCGCGGCACGGCCCCCCTCAGCTGGACGCCGTGTCGCTCGCGATCATCGAGCAGCTCCAGGAGGACGGCCGGCGGCCGTACGCCGCCATCGGCAAAGCCGTCGGTCTCTCCGAGGCCGCCGTGCGCCAGCGGGTGCAGAAGCTGCTCGACCAGGGCGTGATGCAGATCGTCGCCGTCACGGACCCGCTCACCGTGGGCTTCCGCCGCCAGGCGATGGTCGGCGTCAACGTCGAGGGCGACGTGGAGTCCGTCGCCGACGCGCTGGACGCGATGTCCGAGTGCGAGTACGTGGTGATGACCGCGGGCTCCTTCGACCTGATGGTGGAGATCGTCTGCGAGGACGACGACCACCTCCTGGACGTCATCAACCGCCGCATCCGGGCCGTCCCCGGAGTGCGCTCCACCGAGAGCTTCGTCTACCTCAAGCTCAAGAAGCAGACCTACATGTGGGGAACCCGATAGCCGTGAGCACCGACGCCGAGAGCAGCCACAAGGACCTCAGCAGGACCGCGTACGACCACCTGTGGATGCACTTCACCCGCATGTCGTCGTACGAGAACGCGCCCGTCCCCACCATCGTCCGGGGCGAGGGCACCCACATCTACGACGACAAGGGCAAGCGCTACCTCGACGGTCTGGCGGGCCTCTTCGTCGTCCAGGCCGGGCACGGCCGCACCGAGCTGGCCGAGACCGCCATGAAGCAGGCGCAGGAGCTGGCGTTCTTCCCGGTGTGGTCCTACGCCCACCCCAAGGCCGTCGAGCTGGCGGAGCGCCTCGCGCACCACGCCCCCGGCGACCTGAACAAGGTCTTCTTCACCACCGGCGGCGGCGAGGCGGTCGAGACCGCCTGGAAGCTGGCCAAGCAGTACTTCAAGCTCACCGGCAAGCCGACCAAGTACAAGGTGATATCCCGGGCCGTCGCCTACCACGGCACCCCGCAGGGCGCCCTGTCCATCACCGGCCTGCCCGCCCTGAAGGCGCCCTTCGAGCCGCTCGTGCCGGGCGCGCACAAGGTCCCGAACACCAACATCTACCGCGCCCCGAGCCACGCTCACGCCGATGATCCTGTGGCGTTCGGCCGCTGGGCCGCCGACCAGATCGAGCAGCAGATCCTCTTCGAGGGCCCGGAGACCGTCGCGGCCGTCTTCCTGGAGCCGGTGCAGAACGCGGGCGGCTGCTTCCCGCCGCCGCCCGGCTACTTCCAGCGGGTCCGCGAGATCTGCGACCAGTACGACGTGCTGCTCGTCTCCGACGAGGTCATCTGCGCCTTCGGGCGGCTCGGCACGATGTTCGCCTGCGACAAGTTCGGCTACGTCCCGGACATGATCACCTGCGCCAAGGGGATGACCTCGGGTTACTCCCCGATCGGCGCCTGCATCGTCTCCGACCGCCTCGCCGAGCCGTTCTACCAGGGCGACAACACCTTCCTGCACGGCTACACCTTCGGCGGCCACCCGGTCTCCGCGGCGGTCGGCCTCGCCAACCTCGACCTGTTCGAGCGCGAGGGCCTCAACCAGCACGTCCTCGACAACGAGGGCAACTTCCGCGCCACCCTGGAGAACCTCCTCGACCTGCCGATCGTCGGCGACGTCCGCGGCAACGGCTTCTTCTACGGCATCGAGCTGGTCAAGGACAAGGCCACCAAGGAGACGTTCACCGACGAGGAGACCGAGCGCGTCCTGTACGGCTTCCTCTCCAGGAAGCTCTTCGAGAACGGCCTGTACTGCCGGGCCGACGACCGCGGCGACCCGGTCGTGCAGCTCGCCCCGCCGCTCATCTCGGACCAGGGGACGTTCGACGAGATCGAGCAGATCCTGCGCGCGACGCTGACGGAGGCCTGGACGAAGCTCTGAGGAACCGACGCAGCTCTGAGGAGTCGACACAGTTCTGATGAGCCGACGCAGCTCTGATGAGCCGACGCAGCTCTGAGGATCTTCCGCCTGGATGATCATTGCCGGCCCCGGTGCCGACCGTTCGAGTGAGAAACGGCGGCCCGGGGCCGCGTGCTGTCCGGCGCCCCGCCCCGTCCTGCCTAGCGTGCCAGTGACCGAATGGCCCTGCCCTCGCTCGCCCGAAAGGGGAACCGGCGGCGGGGGACCGCTCCGAACCGAGGTGTACGCCCATGGCCGGCCCGCCGGACAACGACGTGATCCGGGCTAGCGCCCTGCACTTCCAGCACGCCGACGGCTCCCCGGCGCTCCAGGGGATCACCCTCGGCGTCCGGAAGGGCGAGATCCTCGCCGTGAGCGGGCCGCGCGGGAGCGGCAAGACGACACTGCTGCGGTGTCTGTCCGGACAGGTCCGGCCGCGGCGCGGCGAGGTGTGGTTCGACGGCGTCGCGGTCCACGACCTCGGTCCGCTCGCCCGGGAACGCCTGCGCCGCGACCGGTTCGGCTGGATCGACCCGGTCCCGGCGCTCGTCCCCGAGCTGAACGTCTGGGAGAACACCGCCCTGCCGCTGATGCTGCGCGGTACGGGCCGGCGCCGCGCCGAGAAGGCCGCGCTGGAGTGGCTGGAGCGGCTCGACGTCGGCCGGCGGGCCCGGTCGCGCCCGCACGAGCTGCGCCGCTCCGAGCAGCAGCGGGTCTGCGTCGCCCGCGCGCTCGCCGTGGTGCCCTCGGTGCTGTTCGCCGACGACCCGACGGCCCCGCTGCACCTCGGCGACCACGCGCGCGTGCTGCGGACGCTGACCACGGCGGCCCGTTCGCACGGCATCACGGTGGTCCTCACCACCCAGGACCCGGCGACCGCCGCGCTCGCCGACCGCACGGTGCCGCTGCGGGACGGCCGCCGGGTGACGATCCTGCACCTGCCCCCTGTCGCCGACAGCGCGGAGACCTCCGGTCCCGCCGGAAGGGAAGGCCGGGCCGCGTGCTCGCTCTCCGTCTGATCCGTGTCGCCCACCCGGCCGTCCAGCTGCGCAGGCTGCTGGTCGTGGCCGCGTCGGCGGGCACCGGGTTCCTGCTGCTGTGCTGCCTGGGCCACGCGATGACCCACCCGGACACCGTGGGCGGCTCCGCGCTGCGGCTGTCCTGGTGTCTCGCGCCGCTGGCCGCCACCGTGTACCTCGCCATGGCGGTCGCCCGCACCGACCCCGGCACCCGGCCCCGCGGCGGGCTGTCGGCGATCGGCCTGGGTCCCGGCCGGCTGATGGCCGTCTCGGCGGCCACCACGGCCGCCGCCTGCGCCCTCGGGTCGCTGCTGGCGCTGCTCTTATTCCTGCGGCTCCGCGGCGACCTCGCCGGTGCGCCGTTCGAGGGCGCGGTGACCGGCTCCCTCGCCGTCGGCCTGCCCCTGCCGCTCCCGGCCGTCGTGACCCTGCTCGTCCTGGTCCCGGCGGCGGCCACGACGGCGGTGGCCATGGCCCTGCGGCCGCGCGAGACGCCCCGCCCGGCGCCGACGCCGGGCGCGGGCCGACGGTACGGCCGCTTCGGGGCGTACGGGCTGGCCACGCGGGAGACGTTCGGGACGTACGGCCGCTTCGGCGCGCACCGGGCGGCACAGCCGCCGTCAGGGGCGCCCACCGCGCAGCACCCCGACACGGCGAAGCGGACGCTGCACACCGCCACGGCGGGCCTCCCGCTCACCACGGCGGGCATCCCCCTGGCGACGGCGGGCACCCCGACGGCCACGGAACCGGTCCCGCCCACAGGGGCCACCGCACCCCCGTCCGTACCGGGCACCACACATGGTGATGTGACGCCGCCGTCCGCACCGGACAGCACCCCGCCGTCCGCACCGGACAGCACCTCGCCGTCCGCGCCGGACACCGTCTCGCCGTCCGCACCGGACACCATCTCGCCGTCCGCGCCGGACGACGCGCCGCCGGCCGTGCCAGGGACCGGCCCGGCGTCCACGGCGGGCAGCGCCCCAGGGGCGGGTCCCGTGGCCACCCCCCGTACCGGCACCACCGCTCTCCCCTGGGGTGTGGCCGTGCTCGCCGCCGGGCTGGCCGTCGAGGCCATGGCGGGGCCCGGCGACGGTGACACCCCCGCCGCCGGTGTCCTCGTCGGCTGGGCGCTGACCGCCCTCGGGCTGGCGCTGGCCGGGCCCGGCCTCACCCTGCTGTGCGGCCGGCTGCTCCAGGGGGCCCGCCCTGGTGCCCTGCGCCTGCTGGCCGGCCGCCTCCTCATGGCGGAGGCCCACCGCATCGGCCGCCCCCTGGGCGTCGTCTGCGCCGTGGCCTCCGCGGCGTACGCGGCGGCCACCCTGCACGGCGCGGGCGGAACGACGTTCGGCCCGCTCAGTACGGTCGGCGCGGTGCTCGTCGCGGGCTGCGCGGTGGCCACCCTGCTCACCACGGCCGTCGAGGCCAGACAGGACCGCGCCGACACCACGGCCGCGCTGCTGCGCCTCGGCGCCCCGGCCACCGCGCTGCGCGGTGCCGCCGCCCTGCGCGCCGCCGCGCTGCTGGCGCTCTTCGGGCCGCTGACCCTCGTGGTCGCCCAGCTGGCCGCGCTGCCGCTGACCCGGACGTGAGAGAACCACCCGGAAAGAGATCGAAGAAACCTCCCCGTTCGCCGATGAGTTCGAGGCCAGGACCCGGTCCACCTCTCGCAACGCACACGACGAACACCACGGCACCGCTACGGGAGAGGCCCCCATGTACCAGCAGATGATTTTCGTGAACCTGGCCACCGACGACATCGAGGCGTCGCGGAAGTTCTTCACGGAGCTGGGCTACTCGGCCAACGCCCAGTTCAGCGACGACTCGACCGCCTCCTTCCCGCTCAGCGACACCATCGTCGTCCTGCTGCACACCCGGCAGAAGTACGCCGTGTTCACGAAGAAGGAGATCGTCGACTCGACGCGGCACAGCGAGGTACTGCTCGCGCTGAGCGCCGAGAGCCGCGAGAAGGTCGACGAGCTGATCGAGAAGGCGGTCGCGGCCGGCGGCACCGTCACCGGCGAGACCCAGGACCACGGCTTCATGTACGGCCGTGCCTTCGACGACCTCGACGGCCACACCTTCGAGGTCGTGTGGATGGACCCGGCCGCCGTGCAGGGCTGACACCCGCCCGCGCCTAGCATGGGCGGGTGGATGACCTGACACCCGCCCAGCCGTACCACGCAGCCCACGACCGCGAGATAGAGACGCTCGCCGAGTTCGACGAGGCCCTCGCCCGCGGCGGGGGCCTCGCGCACTACCGCGTCCAGGCCGTCGACCTGACGGACCGCACCGCGCAGCTCCTCTCCGCCGACGCCACGGGCGCCGTCTTCCTCGGCTGCCCGATGGAGGAGCCGGCCGCCACCGCCGTACGCGCCGCCGGGGCCCTGGTGTTCCCGCCCGTGCCCGGCCTGCCCTTCGACCCCTACCGCGCCTTCGTCTACTCCCCCGACGAACTGTTCGCCTCCCTGTCCGACGGCGGGTACGAGGCGACGCCCGACGCCCTCGCCTACGCCTGGTTCCAGCGGACCAAGGCGGACGGCGACATCTTCGGCTCCATGCTGCGCGCCGTCCACGACGACGCCGTCTCCGACGCGGTCGACGAACTCCTCACCGGCGCGCGGGTGGTGGGCGTCATGGGCGGCCACGCGATGGCGCGCGGCACGGAGGCGTACGCCGGTGCCGCGCGGCTCGGCCGCGAACTGGCCCGCGCCGGCTTCACCGTGGCCACCGGTGGCGGTCCCGGCGCGATGGAGGCCGCCAACCTCGGCGCCTACGCGGCCCCGTACCGCGACTCCGTGCTGGACGACGCGCTGCTGCTGCTCGCCAAGGCGCCCTCGTTCACGCCGTCGGTCACCGACTGGGCGCGCGCCGCCTTCGAGGTCCGCGAGCGCTGGCCGGACGGCGGGCCCTCGGTCGGTATCCCGACCTGGTTCTACGGCCACGAGCCGCCGAACGCCTTCGCCGCGCACATCGCCAAGTACTTCGCCAACGCCACCCGCGAGGACGGTCTGCTGGCCCGGTCCAACGCGGGGGTCGTCTTCCTGCCGGGCGCCGCCGGGACCGTACAGGAGATCTTCGACAACGCGACGCCGAACTACTATGAGTCGCGCGGCGAGCCCACGCCCATG
Organism: Streptomyces sp. CRN 30; assembly: GCF_034105845.1. Taxonomy (NCBI): domain Bacteria; kingdom Bacillati; phylum Actinomycetota; class Actinomycetes; order Kitasatosporales; family Streptomycetaceae; genus Streptomyces; species Streptomyces sp. CRN 30. The sequence continues at coordinate 10,167 of NZ_JAVRHI010000251.1, forward strand.
GTGCTGGTGGACGAGGCGCACTGGACGGAACACCTGCCCGCCTGGCCGTTGTTGCGGGCGCTCGCGCGGGGGCGGTCGATGGAGCCGCGGATCGCGCTGGTCGACCGGATCGAGGACGCGCCCGGGGCGCTGAAACTTATCCGAGGTTAATAAGAGGGCAAAGTCAACGCCCTTACCCGACATGTACGTTGACACTGCTCGGGGTCTGCCAATAGACCTGTGAGTCTCCTGGGGTCACAGTGTCGCGGAAGTGTGACCACCGGCCCCGGGCAACCCCCCGCATCCAGCGCATCCTGTAAAGGACCAACGTGCCCCTGCCCATACTCAGTAGCGCGGCGTCCCGCCGCAGCGTCCGCGCCCTCGGCATCGCCACCGCCGCGGTCGCCCTGGCCGTCGGCACGGCCGGCAACGCCCTCGCCTGCAACATCGGCGAGTTCTCCGCCGCCGCCTCGTGCGACGGCGCGAAGGGCGTCATCACCGTCACCGATGTCGACGCCGCGGGCGTCAACGCCGTCGTGACCGTCTTCCGCCAGAACAACGGCGCCGACGAAGAGAAGATCGGCGAGCAGGAGGTGAAGGGCTCCAAGGAGGGCACCACCATCACCTTCGCCGAGGACTGGAAGCCCAACACGGAGTATCGCGTCCACGTCCTGGCCAAGCCGTACGTCGACGAGGACATCAAGGGCGGCGTCGTCACGCCGGCCACCGCCTGCGGCGGCGGTGACGAGGAGGAGGAGTCCCCGACTCCGACTCCGGAGCCGTCCGAGTCCACCACCACCCCGGCCGACGAGGGCTCCGAGGCCCCGTCCCCGGAGGAGTCCACCCCGGCGGCCGAGGAGAGCGAGTCCACCGTTCCGGCGGCGGACACCGCGGACAACGCCCCGTCCCCGGCGGCCGGTGACTCCAACCTCGCCGAGACCGGCGCCAACTCCAACACCGGCCTGATCGCCGGTGTCGCGGCCGCCCTGGTCGCGATCGGCGGCGGCGCGGTCTTCTTCGGCATGCGCCGCCGCGGCGCGAAGAGCGAGAGCTGACACCTTCCGTCACTCACGCGGTGGCCCGTCCCCGGCCGGGGGCGGGCCACCGTCGTACGTCCGGGGGCGGGTCAGCCGAACGCCGTCTTGCGCAGCCAGTCCTCCAGCACCTCGCGCTCCCCGGTGACCTGGAGGCCGGGCGCGTCCAGCGGCAGCCGCCGGTTGAAGGCGAGCAGCACGGAGGTGAGCGGCCCGCGCAACGCGACCGTCGCCTTCTCGTGGCCGCGGCGCCAGGTGACCCCGTCGGCCGGCTGCTCGATCACCCACTCGGCGTCCAGCGCGGGATCGGTGTCAGTGGCGTGCAGATGGATGCTCCGGCCGGGGTCGCGCAACTCCCCCGCCGGCCCCTCCGGCCGCGCCCGCTGCACCAGCCGTACGATCCACAGCCACTCGTCGATGGCGTCGGCGGCCACCTCGGGCGCCACCTCCGTGGGCGCGCGGCCCGCCGCGAGCGCCGCGTCGGCGCCGTGCACGACCAGTTCGTGGGTCATCCTGCGGGCCCAGAAGGCGGCCGTGCCGGTGCCGGCCCACGACCAGGCCGGCGCGTCCGGCCCGGCCTCCCGCAGCGCGCCGGCGA